>NZ_SCFT01000005.1:0-101538 GCF_016617655.1 Erysipelothrix sp. strain 2 (EsS2-7-Brazil) | reverse complement strand
GAATTTCGAGTTGAAGTCGTTCGATCTCAGTTAATGATTTACTCGTATGAAGCGCAGAAAAATGATTTCCTGTCTTTTTCTTGTTTTTTAAACCCTCTTTACCATCGCGCATGAATCGATCAATCCAACCATTAATCGTTCCTTTAGGTATTCCTGTTTCTTGTGATAGTTTCGCAGCACTTATATGTTCATCAATATGACGTGTAACGACTTTAATACGATCCTCATAAGTCCATTTATTATTTAATCCGCCTTTGGGTCTTCCCATCATTAATACCTCCGTTTTATCTCTGATTTTATTATTACACAAAAAAAGTAGACAAGTCTTTTTTACTTGTCTACTTTTAGTTTACTACTCCACGCATGTGAACCCTTCTATTTCTTTAAAATTTGATCTTTTAATACTTGGTATTGTTCTTTATTAATCTCGAGGGGTTCATGGCGCATAGCACGCTCGATTTCAGTAAGTGCGCGTTGGTCATGACCATTTTCTTCCAAGATCATCGCTTTACGGAAATACCAAACACCTTTAAGTTCCTCGGGGGATTGTTCGATCAAGGTATCAATGGCTGCGAGTGAGTCCATATCGTGATTAATAAAAATTGATTCATCCAAATCCAGTTTCTCAAGAAGTTGGGTGCGATTATCCATATCCGATTCGCGAATAAAGGTACGCAGTGCTTCAAGTGCTTGTTTGGTGGATTCAACTTCATCACGCATCAATGCATATTCATAAAGCTTCATTAAGTACTCTAATTTTTGATTGCGGTTCATATGAAGTTTCTCCATACCCTGCGCAATGCTTTGAACCTGCTCACTGTCATTGACACTCATAAAATAATTAAGTTTAAAGAAGTTACGGTTAAATGTGGGGATGGTCAGTTTCGCAAGCCAACTATCAATGTTTTTCGTGAATGTTGGGGTGTCACTTTCCATAAATGCTTTCATTGCCTTATCACTCGCTCTTTTACCCAGTAATCGGATTAAAAGTTGGATCGCGATAAATGCAACGACAAAGATCATAAATATTTTTAAGTAATCCATGGCTTCCTCCTATTTGGAATATCTAGTACTATAATAGACTATTTCACGTAATAATGAAATCCCTATCACCATTATTCAAAGCTTTCAAATTCGATAATCCCACATGCAACCCCAAGCATTTCCGGATGTTTGTATGCATCACGTTGTAATTGGGTTGTTTTGTCCATGCGACTGATTTCATACATATCGGTTGTCCCATAGATGCGTTCCAGTGCTTGATATCGGTTATGTGAAGAAGCAATGATTTCGAAGCGATTTCCAAACTGAACGATATGGCTGTTTGGATCACCAATTAAAGCCATAATCCCGCGATGAATTAACCATGTTCGGGTAATAAACGCTTTAAAATGATGTTCGGGGAAGGTCTTTGTAAAGAAGTCATGTGCTTGTTTGAGGGATGCATCGATGGCTTGTGGTGATAAATCGGCATCACGTTTGATATGAATGTTAAGCATCATGGTGTTTTCAGGAAAACGGTGTTTTTGTTGTTGGGGTAAGTGCATGGTGTCATGACCACTCCGTTCAATCTCAGCATAACTGAATGGAAAGATTTGATAACGCAAACTTCCAAGTTCAAACATTTCAAAACGGAACATAAAGCGTAACCAGATGACATCACTATCGCTGAGTCCATAATGATCATTGGATTTATGATAACGTTCAATACGATAGTTTAGGTCTTGAATGCTGGCGTTAAAGATTGCATCGTCAATACCACGCTGAATATATTGTTCTTTGAGCTCAGGAAGCATATAAAGCGTTCGCATGAGGCGTTCTTGGGGATTGAGCTTCAATATAGGGAGTGCGTTCTTTTCACCCGTATACGGCTTCGCACACGTTTCTAAGACATATTGATAGTTATCGTATTGTGAGATTAGGATTGAAATTGCATCGTCATTAAACTGTGCTGTTTTTAATAGTTTCTTAAGCATTAGGGCACCTCTTTCATAAATTGGAAAAAAAGACATCATGAAGATGTCTTTTAAGCATTAATTGAGAAAATGTCTTCAGACTCGGGTGTTACCGATTCCCCTTCTTTAAGAAGCGTAATGGATTGACCTGAAGTTAGAATAAAAGGACTTACTAAAGATTTTCCGTTTTCACGAATATAATCAAGATCCACAGTGGTTAACAGATCACCTTGGGTAACCTTATCCCCTTGCTTCACAACACCATTAAATCCTTTACCATTAAGTTCCACCGTATCAATTCCTAAATGAATTAACATCTCCACACCACTTGCATCCGTAATGCCAAAGGCATGACCTGTAGGAAAGACCAAAGTTACATCACCGCTGATGGGTGCATAGACCTTACCATCAGTAAGTTCAAGGGCATAGCCATCCCCCATCATTTTGGTTGAGAACACTTGATCTGGAACATCCTTAAGCGCTAAGACGGTACCGGTACCAAATGAACGGTATGATTCTTTATTTTTTTTAAACAAACCAAACATAATATCGTCCTCCAATCAGTTACTCTAATTTTATCATATTATTTTAAAAATATAATTGTTAAGTGTTTGAAATTTACGCATAAATTTCGTAAACGATTTCGGATATGGCGACTATGCCTTGAAATCGTGAAGTGATTCAAGTAATGCCACTAAGAATTCGTAGGTACGGTCAAATGACGCAATATCCAAACGTTCATCCGGTGTATGAATATCAAACATAATTGGACCAAAACTTACAATATCGATATGAGGCATTTTACCCTTCCAAATACCAAGTTCCATTCCACCATGTGTTGCTTCGGTTTCCATGTCTTGACCACGAAGTTCTTTATAAACTCTCATTGTACGTTCGCGTAGTTTTGACTTCGCATCGTAGTTCCATCCAGGGTAACGTGACGTAAACTCGGTCTCAAGATCATTTTGTGCTGCAATCCACTCAACTTGACGCATTACCGTATCCAAGACAAACGCTTGCGTTGCACGAATCGACATCGTGATTTCCAGTTCATTTTCATCTAATCGTACTGTCCCAATATTTGAAGACGTGATGACCAAGCCTTCAATTGCTTTACTCATTTGAATTACACCATAAGGAAGCATAAAGAGTGCATCCACAACACGACGTGTGTCTGCTTCACATAAAGCACGAGTTGTATGACCTTCTGTTAAGGTAAAGTTTAAACCCGCGTCACTGAATTCATATTGTTCTTTAAAGCCTGCTTCCATTTCTTTAAACCATGCTTTAAATCCTTCAATATCTTTCATGGCTAAGGTGAAATCATGTTCACGCGTAATCGCGTTCATTTTTAAACCACCCTCTGCAGCAACCACACGGAAATCAAATTGATCGAGTGCACGACGCATAATGATTCCTGCAATCTTGGAAGCATTCCCACGCTCTTGATCAATTTCACCACCTGAGTGACCACCTAAAAGACCTCGAATTGATACGGTAATTGTATCCGAATCAATATCTTCAAATTGTACTGCCTTCGCAAGACGTGCACGCACACCCCCACATGAGGATACATACGTTTCAACTTCACCCGATCCATCCAAACCAATGCATAATTCTGACTTAAGCATTGATGTATCCAGTTCAGTCGCACCCGTTAAGCCCGTTTCTTCTTGAACCGTAAAGACGCATTCAAGGGCAGGATGTCCCATTTCTGAGTCCGCTAAAACTGCCATCATATACGCAACCCCGGCACCATCATCAGCACCCAACGTTGTATTATTAGCATAAAGCATCCCATCTTTAATAATCAGTTCGATAGGATCCACATCAAAATCATGATTACTGTCTTTGTTTTTTTCCGCAACCATATCTGTATGGGATTGAAGCATTACAGTCGGTGCATTTTCATAACCTTGAGTTGCCGGCTTAAAGATAATCACATTCCATAATTCATCTTGGATGTAGTCTAAACCTAATCCTTTCGCAAAATCAACTAAGTGATTACTAATTGCTTCTTCATTAAACGAAGCACGAGGAATCGCACTGATTTCTCTAAAATATTTCATTACAACTGATTCACTCATAAAAGACCTTCTTTCTTGTTATTTGTCGTATAAATCATATCACATTCCTTTGAAATATCACATAAATCAATTATATTATTAATAAGGAGGAGCAGTATGAAAAAATTTATCACAGAATTCAAAGAATTCGCAATGCAAGGGAATGTGATTGACATGGCAGTTGGGGTTGTTATCGGGGGTGCGTTTGGGAAAATCGTAACGTCACTGGTAGCAGATATCTTTACACCACTCATTAGTTTATTAACCGGAGCCGCAAACTTTGAGGACTTGAAGTGGGTTATTAAACCTGCAGTCGGTGAAACACCCGCCGTTGTCATGAGTTACGGAAACTTCCTACAAGCAACAATCGACTTTATTGTCATTGCTTTATGTATCTTCATGGTTATCCGCGCTATGAATAAATTTAAAAAAGCACCTAAAGTTGTGGAAGAGGCACCTGCACCAAAATCAGATGAAGTTGTGTTACTTGAAAACATCTTAGATGAACTCAAGAAAAATAAATAATCGCTGAAAAAGCATAAAAAAATAACACCTATTATAAGCGGTGTTATTTTTCTTATAGTAGTATTATAGCTACCATAATAGATTTTGTCTCCCAAACTAAATCCACCATGTCTAAGATTCATCACGTCTCAGACACGTCTATTATATCAAATTTTTCTTACTTTTCAAATGCTTCTTGCAAGCGTTCAGTTAAATATGTATTGCGTTTGGCTTCGTGGTGATTTTCAACTGCGGTGTGAAAGGCATCCAATTCACCAACCAAGACGAGTGATTTTGAAGATCGCGTTGCCCCGGTATAGTAAAGTCGACGGGATAACATGCGGTAAAAATCTCGCACTGCTACAAGAATCACAATGGGATATTCCGACCCTTGAGCTTTATGAACGCTCATGGCATAAGCATGGGTAATGTTTATATAGGAAGATGGCTCATACTCGACGAAGTTTCCATCAAAATCAACAACCAAACGTTTGGCTTCAACTTCCACAAGCATCCCAATATCGCCATTAAATACAAAATCATCCGGTTGATTTTTAAGTTGTAAGATTTTATCCCCTTCTCTAAAAATCCGTGTCCCGTACATGATTTGTGCTTTTTGAGGACTTTCAGGATTACACATTTTTTGAAGGAAGTGATTTAAATTATCAATCCCAGCTGGACCTGAGTACATGGGTGCTAAGACTTGAATATCGCTTAAATCATAACCACGCTGCATAGCTTCATCCACAACCTTTAAGACAATATCTTTGACACTGCCATAACGGCTATCAAAGAACCGGACATCACGATGATAATTTGAAACATCCAGAAGACCTTGATTCATATTAACCGCTAAGTCAATAACTTCAGATCCGGCCTCTTGACGGTAGTTTCGTTCTAAGGAAATTGTTTTAAATACCTTCGATGCAATTAAATCCCCTAACACAAAACCACTGCTCACTGATGGAAGCTGATCTTTATCACCCACAAACAGCAGTTTTTTTACCCTCTCCGATGCTTTTAAGATATGAGCAAGAAGCCATGTATCGACCATTGAAAACTCATCGATAATTAAAATATCGGTTTCTAATGGGTTTTCTTCATGCATACCAAACTTATTGGATTCCAAATCCCATTTAAGAACAGAGTGAATCGTAGCGGCTTGGACGTTGGTTAATTCTTCCAAGCGTTTTGCGGCACGCCCAGTCGGCGCACATAAGGTAATGTGTAGCCATGGACAATTTGCTTGGAGTAATGTGACCACACCCGATAACAAGGTACTTTTCCCCGTTCCCGGACCACCGGTTAGAATCATGACATCTTCACATAAAAAGGACTCAATGGCTTCGCGTTGGGTATCATCAAATTCAATGCGAAGCTGAGATTCTATTGAAGCGATTTTAGATTCCAAATCATCCAGATCAAAATCATAACCTGTGTATTTAAAATTCTTAAGGGTTTCGGTAACATAAACTTCACTATCATATTGCGTACGGTGGTAAAGACGATCACCATCTTCAACCAATTCACCGCTTTGAACCAGCGCTTGATACGCCGCTTCCACTCGCTCTGCATCCCCCATTCGCACACCATCAAACAATTTATCTTTGGTGATAAAACTGTCACCCGCCCCAAAACAAATTGTTTTATAACGGTCAAGAACCAGTGCCTCAACACGCAAGGGATCATCCAGCGCATAACCAAGCGACATTGCGACTTTATCAGCGGTTTTAAATCCAATGCCATCGACGTCATAAACAAGACGATAAGGATTTTCACGAATCACTGAAATCGCATTATCACCGTATTCTTTATTTATTTTAATAATTTGCTTATTTCCAAGTCCATGGGCAAGCAAAAACGATACCGCATCTTCTTGCGCGTCTTGTTTGCGAATCACCGAAACAATCATTTCCGCTTTCGCTTCCGTAATCCCCTTAACGTCAAGTTTAAAAGACTCATCCTCACGAATTTGATCTAAAACATCTTCGCCATAAGTATCCACAACTGCAGTTGCCGTTTTTTGACCGATACCGGGAAAATTGGGTCCACTTAAAAAACGAATAATAAAATCACGGTGTTGGGGAAGCATTTGTTTAAACGCAATGACATCAAACTGCATGCCATAACGTGGATCTTCGACGTAATCCCCTGTAAACTCATAAAATGAATCCAGCTCTAAAGTCGCCAATGGCCCCTTAATGGTCATTGGCTTTTGATTGCTATTGAAAAGAACAATCCGGAAAATACCATATCCAGATTGTTCATTTTTAAATATACATGTTTCGACAGATCCTTTAATCGTTTGTTCCATAATATTGACCTCAAATCTAACCTAAAAACATTGGTAGAATTACAGTTAATGTTGCGAAGGTATTGTTCAACATATGGACAAAAATTGCTCCCCATATTGAACCTGTTACTTCAAATGCCATAATCATAAAAATTGCCATTCCTGAATAAGGAATTAAGTAAATCAATTGCGTTAAATCTCCGGTAAGCATCATATTGGGTAAGATATGGATTAACCCAAAGAGCAAACACGAAATCACAATGCTTGATCTGTATGATTTTTCAGAACGCAAGGATTGGTAAAACGCTCCACGAAAGACAATCTCTTCCACAATGGGCGCAAACACAATTGTTGCAAACATATTTAGATACGGAAAATTACGCAACCCTTCATTGACCGCTTCTTGATTGGCACTTACGACACCACTTCCCAGAATTAATTGAACCAACAAACCCAGTGCAATATTAAATAAAAGCATAAGACCTGTTATCCTAAATACTGGAAGAATGTTTGTCCGAATATTTCGTTTAAAAAAATAGAAACTAGCTCTCAATGGCTTATAAACGATTGCAACCATTGATATCAATGTAAAAAGGTAGATAAACATCGCCACACGCGGTGTTACGACCCCTTGTGTACCACTTACCCAAGCACCGATGCGTGGGTAAAGGTATTGGAATCCACAGAAATAATTTAGAACCACTAAAATCACTTGAAAGGGGGTAAACTCAAATCGCCCCTGATCAACATCATAATTTCGAATCATAGGTTACTTCATTTCCATTTGTATCAAACACACGGTCAATACGACCGCCACCAAGACATGCTTCGCCAAGATAGAAGACGGCTTCTTGCCCCAATGTGACTGACTTCACATCATCAATCATTTCAACACGGAGTCGCGTCGCATCAATCCAAGCAATACGCACTCGCACATCTTTTTGACGATATCTAAATTTTGCGGTACATTCAAGATCCACTTTTTCATCCGCAAACCAGTTCATTTCCGCAATTTCGGCAGCACCGGCAAAGAGCATTGGATGGTCTGCGCCTTTTCCAACATAGATACGGTTTGTTGATAGGTCTTTTCCCACCACAAACCATGGGCCTACAGCCGTACTGATGTCCAAGCCATGGCGTTGACCTATTGTATAGAACATAACACCTTGATGTTTTCCGAGTACTTTTTGTGTATCCACATCGATGATATCCCCTTCCACATCTTTAAGGTAGTTTTTAAGGAAATCACGATATTGACGTTCACCAATAAAGCAGATGCCCGTAGAATCTTTTTTGGTTGCTACCGGTAAATCTAATTCTAAGGCGATACGACGAACCTCGTCTTTGGTTAAAGAACCTAATGGGAATAATACCCGTGGTAACACTTCAGGACGAACACGGCTTAAGAAATACGTTTGATCTTTATTTTGATCGACGGCACGATACATTTTCCCATCACGTGTAATGGCATAATGACCGGTCGCAAGTGCTTCAAAACCATTCGCATCCATAAAATCATAGAATGCATCAAACTTCACAAAACGATTGCATAAAATGTCCGGATTCGGAGTATTTCCGCGTTCGGTTTCTGCTAAGAAAAATGAGAACACATGATCCCAATATTCTTTAACGTAATCCACACGAAGCAATTCTAAACCCAAATGGTCAGCAACACGTTTCGCATCATCATAGTCCACTTCTTGTGAACACATATCATCTTTAATGGTTGGGTTTCCCAGAATATCATTATTCGCAAAAGAATCCCAATTACGCATAAAAGCGCAAGTAACATCATGTCCTTGCGATTTTAATATATGAGCCGCGACTGCGCTATCGACGCCTCCAGATAAACCTACTAATACTTTCATTTTTCATCATCTTTCATTGCCATGCTGCATGACCCATACTTTGGACAGGTTGGATCACACGAATGTCTATTTGCCGAACGTAATTCCGGCGGTAGAAATGCATCGATTTCTTCTTCATCATACCCCACTAAGAATGATTTATCATTCATAATGATTGGACGTTTTAAAACGGATGGATGTCGTTGAATAAATGTAATTAATTCACTCATCGATAATTCCTCTAAGTCAAGTTGTGATTCTTGCATCACTTTCGAACGTTTCGAGATAATATCTTCCGTACCGTTTTCACTTCGCATAAGTAAATGTTTAATTTCTTTTTCGCTAAGAACCGATGTAAATATGTTTTTTTCAATAAATTTTAAATTCCGATCTTTAAGCCATTGTCGAACTTTTCGACACGACGCACAACCAGGAGATGAATAAAGAACAATCATGTGCAAACCTCCCTTTTAATCAATTATACATTTTATATGTATATTTTGAAAGACCTAGAAAATAATTCTAGGTCATAATTCATGAATCTTTTTGATATTTATGTTAAGCGAACTTAGTTGCGTTTCCAATCAAGACCAAATTTCGATTGCACCTCATGCAATGTTGCTTGGGCTTGAGGACGGACACGGGATGCGCCTTCCGCTAAAACATCATTGAGTGTATTGGATTCAATACACTCGTGATAACGTGCTTGAATCGCCTCTAATTCAGCGCAAACAACGTCTGCGACTGCCTTTTTAAAACTTCCATATTGTTGGCCTTCAAATACTTTTACGGCGTCATCAATACTGATTTCTTTCAGTGAAGCATAGATGGTTAGTAAGTTCGCAACCCCTGGTTGGTGTTCTGGATCATATTGCACAACACCAATACTATCCGTCACTGCTGACATAATTTTCTTACGTGCTTTTTTAGTGTCTTCTTTTAAATAAATGACCCCTTTGTCCCCTTCGCGATCTGATTTACTCATTTTCTTGCTTGGATCTTGTAAGGACATAATGCGTTTTCCAACCTTCGCAATGACCGGTTCTGGAATTTTAAACGTATCCCCAAATCGATTATTAAAACGTTCGGCTGTATCACGCGCTAACTCAACGTGTTGTTTTTGATCTTCACCAACAGGTACAAGCTCTGCACCGTGAATTAAAATATCGGCTGACATTAAGGTTGGATACGTATAAAATCCAGCACTTAAGGAAACACCGCTGTCTTTTTTATCTTTATATTGAGTTTGACGGTTTAATTCACCCATTGGGGTAACACACGATAATAAGAAACCAAGTTGCGCAATTTCAGGAACATCACTTTGGAGAAAGATGTCTGTTTTTTGCGGATCAAGACCACATGCCAAATAAAATGCCAAGGCATCCCTTAAATTGGTCTCAAGTTCTTCCGGATCAATCGGCATGGTAACACAGTGTAGATTCGCGATAAAAACACTTAAATCGTATTCATCTTGCGATGCTACAAAAGGCTTTAACGCGCCAATATAGTTTCCTAATGTTAATTGTCCTGTTGGTTTAATACCACTAATCATTCTCTTTTTCATTTCATTGTCCTCCATAAACATCCATTAAATAGATTTCTTCGGCACGTTCTGCTGTAATTTCTTGGGCATCAACAAGACGATTTAATACATGACGTTGCCGCGCTTTCGCAGCCTCAAAATTAGAACTCAAGGCATAATAAGACGGTGATTGTGGCAACCCCATTAAAAGCGTCGCCTGTCCTTCATTCAATTCGAAAGGTAGGACCTCAAAATACCCCATGCTTGCATGGTATATCCCGGAATAACCATCACCGTAATAGATTATATTTAGATACATCTCCAGGATTTCTTCTTTAGTATACGTTAAAAGTAAGTCACGTGTTACAAAATATTCGGATACTTTCCGCACAAAAGAGGCATCATGATCAAAATATATATTTTTAGAAACTTGTTGTGGAATGGTTGATCCCCCTTCCACAAGTTTACGACTTTGAATATTATGAACAATCGCACGTAAAACTGCACGCAAATCCATTACCGATTTCCGAGTAAACAAACGGGAGTCTTCCGTAGCAACCATAGCCTTTAAAGCCAGGTCAGGGATTTCATCGATTGTAGTATACGCTTTATCTTTTTTTAATTCGATTAAAACCGTATCAATTGGTTTTTTCAGGATAACCGATTGATACTCTTTGTATCCGAAAAAGAGGATGACCCCCGCAACCACCAAGGCAACGGTCACCATCATTAAAACAAGTTTTCGTATCAGTTTTCTCATATTCACACATCGTAATAAAAAACACAGTCGCCTGTGTTTTTTATTGTCCCATCGACTTCATGATCTGACGAATTTGCGCTTCGGACGGTTTACGTCCCATTTGCATGTACATCGCACGAATCATTTTTTCGTTAATTGGTGGGTTTTCTTTTAATTGTTTTTCAAAATACTTCTTACTTAAGAAGAAAGCAACGACACCTCCAACCAATAACCCTAAAACAAAATAAGTAATTGATAAACCTGTTGTACTTAGTAGTGTTAGCATACTCTCACCATCCTATATCTATCTATATTTTATAACGATTCCTTGATAAACACAAGGACCGATTTAATCATTCAAAATAAAAACCCAAAGGGTTGATATTATTCCCTGTGTTAACAGGTGGGTATCCTGTCATGGGTTTAGGATTCTAATAAATTAGCTTTCACACCACGCATAAACATCCGGATTCCCTTATATCAAAGTGTCGGAAATATATTTCCCTTTGGGCACCACTATTATAACACACAATTCATGGTTTCGTGATATACTATATGAGAAAATTACGAGGTGAATGTATGAAATTAAGTAAAAGTTTCTTTTATACCATTAGGGAAGATGTTCGTGATGAAGATTCTACCAGTGGTAACCTACTCGTTCGAGCTGGGTATATTAAAAAAAGTTCTTCCGGGGTATATATGTATATGCCACTTGGTTTAAAAGTTAAAAATAAAATCGAAAACATTATCCGTGAAGAGATGAACGCCATCGATGCACAGGAAATGACCATGCCTACCTTGATTCCTGAAGATGTTTATGTAGCCTCAGGACGTCGTGATATTATTGGTACCAGCATGTTCCAATTGGATGACCGTTTTAAAAAACCATTTGTTTTAGGTCCTACGCATGAAGAGTTGTTTGCGCAAGCAGCACAAATGAAAATTCGTTCGTATAAAGATATGCCATTTAGCCTTTATCAATTTCAAACGAAATTTAGAGATGAAGCACGTCCTCGTTTTGGTTTAATTCGTGTACGTGAGTTTGTGATGAAGGATTCCTATACCTTTGATGCTGATCTTGAATCCGCTGACAAGTCCTATGACGCGATGTTTGAAGCGTATAAACGTATCTTTGATCGTGTTGGACTGGATTATCGTATCGTTCGTGCAGACACAGGTATTATGGGTGGTTTACTCTCTGAAGAGTTTCAGGCTGTTACTGATATCGGTGAAGACATCTTAGTACTTGGCGAAGAAACAGGATATTCAAGTAACCTTGAGGTTGCGGAAAACGTAAATCGTATTCAATCTGATGAACCATTCTTAAGTATGGAAAAAGTCTATACGCCCAATGCACGTACAATTGAAGAGGTTGCTTCATTTTTACAACAACCCGTTCAAAAATTTGTAAAAACATTAATCTATCGCTTGGATGATCAATATGTTGCCGTTTGTGTTCTTGGAGACCGTGATGTAAATGAAACTAAGCTTGCGAAATTATACAAAGCAACGGAAGTTGAACTTGCCGACTTTGAAAACGTTCAAAAACATACGGGTGCTTCTGTCGGATTTGCAGGACCTGTAGGTCTTGAAATTGATGTTGTTGTTGATAAGATGATTGAAGGATTACGAAATTTCACAGTGGGTGCAAATGAAAATGACCACCACTTCATTAATGTGAATCATTCTGATTTTAAAGCAACACACATTATCGACGTATCAAATGTTAAAGAAGGCGATCCAAACCCAGATGGTAAAGGCGTTCTTACATTCTCAAAAGGGATTGAAGTTGGAAATACCTTTAAACTGGGGACAAAATATTCAAAAGCAATGGGTCTTGAATATCTAGACCAAAACAACAAACTTCAAGATGTATATATGGGATCTTATGGAATTGGACTGGGTCGTACTCTTGCAGCTGTTGTTGAACAAAACAATGATGAAAACGGCATTGTATGGCCCATGAATCTTGCGCCATTCCAAGTAGCAATCGTTGTTATCAATAATAAAAACGAAGAACATATGGCCTTCGCAGACGATTTATATCAAGAATTAACCCAAGCAGGACTTGAAGTGATTCTCGATGATCGTAAACAACGTCCAGGTATTAAGTTTAACGATATGGATCTCATTGGGGTTCCATTACGAATTACCGTCGGACGTGATGTGGAACACGGTGAAGTCGAACTGAAGGAACGTAAAACTGGTGCGGAACAAAAAATTAAACGTGAAGACATCTTGAGTGTTCTTAAATCTTATATGTAAAATACAAAAACTGGACTTAATCATCCAGTTTTTTTTATGCTTTTATAAAAAAAAGAAGAAGCCGAAGCTTCTACTCTTTTTCCTCACGATGATGTTTCAATACAAACATACCGATTCCTGAGATTAATAATAAACTACCATAGAGTAAGACATTGTTTGCACTTACACCTGTTTGAGGTAATTGTTCTTTACGAACACCCAAGACTTCAGGTTTTGAAGGTTCACCAGGTTTCGTAGGTTCACCAGGTTTTGTAGGTTCTTTTGGTTCGTGTGGATCTACAATGACCGGTTCATCATAATAGTTTGTAACGGTTAAACCGTCTTCACTGTAAACCGCAACATAACCTTTTGGTACATCAAGTTCGATAACGGTATAAACATAATCTTTTCCATTAGGATCTGTTTTTGGTAAATCCTCAAAGACTGCTGTTTCCTCACCATTGACTAAATCTACCGTAATTCCCATTTCAATGCCATCACGGACTAACCCAAATGTGATGGTAGGTTTAACACTTGGACCACCGTCCCAGATTTTGTGTGCGGTAATATCGATTTTCTCAACGATAAAGTGATTGGTAATTGTGAGTGCATCCGTTTGTTCCATTTCATAGCCTACCGGCACATTGACTTCTTTTGCGGAATAAACGATTTCATTTCCTGCTTTGTCAAGAATTGGTAAATTCTTAAATGTTACCACATCAGTACCTGATGTTAAGGTTTCAAGATGATTTTCAAGTGCAATATCATTTGCATAAAGTTGAATTTGAATGGTTGGGTGAACCGCAGGTCCACCAACCCATACTTTGTTTACAGCTACATCACGTAGGTTATAGGTATTGGTTACTTCAAGTCCATTTTCATGTTTGATATAGTTTTCTAAATCTGTTGTTTCTTTAACAAAATATGTGTATTCATGACCTTCTTTGTCGAATTTTAACTGTTTTCCAAAATCAGCGGTTGTTTGACCATCAACCAATTCCATGGTTGCACCTTCAACACGTTCTGAAACACCGTTTGCGCTACGGTAGAGATCAAATGTTACCGCAGGCCGTGGTGACGTACCACCCACCCATTTCTTTGTCGCAACAACATCAATTCGTTGGTAATCGTTGTAAATTGACTTCGATTGGGATTTTTCAGTCATTTCAATTTCATATTCTGTTGAATCCAACTCAAACCCATCACGCGTTTTGATTTCTTTTAAGGTATAACTACCGGGTTCAAGATTGAAATCAAAGATACCATCTTCATTGGTAATTCCTTCTATTTTCTTGCCATCTTTATCTGTAATCTCAAAGGTAACGCCTTCGAGCACTTCATCTGTATCTTTAATAAATTTTTGCACGCGGAATACACCTTTTTCCTTCATTTCTCCACCGATTGTCGCATCATCAAACATATTCACAACGGATGTATCAGTATAATGTTTGGGTGTATCCGTCACAAGATTTCCGGATTCATCTTTATATTCAATTGTTGACGCATTTTTATAATTTTCAAGTTTCTTATCAAAAGCACGCGTATCATAAGTAACGGTAAATGTTGTTTTTGCTGCTTTTTCTCTTGGAATCATTACCGTTAGAACTTGACCCTCAACAGTAATTGTTCCATATTCTTTATTAAATTCTTCAGCACTGATGTGTTTGAGTTCTCCATTTGCTTCCACGTCAACCATGATTGATCCATCAACCAGTTTATGACCTTCACCAATTGTATCGATTACCTTCACATCGGATTGCACTGCTTCTTTAGGACTGTTGATGTTTAACCACCAGTTCATATCGCCGTGAACTTCTGTTGAGAATGTTCCGGTTTTCCAGTAAAAGATTGGACTTGGTTCAACACCTGTAGGGGTTCCAGGTTGTGAGATTGTAATCATTTGTTTATCCAATGAACCCAATCCAAGATTGGTTGGAAGTTCCGCAATTTTATCTTCTTCACCACGGTATGCATTATCGTATACCGATTTTAGATTAATCGTACCTGTAACGTTTTCAAGTTGAAGTACATCCTCCATAAATTCAAAATGAATGTGACTTCCATTAAAGGTTAACTCACCAAGGGTGATTTGTTTTCCATTTTTATCAAATGCATGTACAGGCATTTTTGAACCCATAGCACGAAGGGAACGTAAACTTACCTCATCATTACTTGGTAATGTTAACTCGAAATAATCACCTGGTTTAAATTTAACTTTTTGACCATTGTTCATATCGCTGAACGCTAAGTTAAACTCAATAGGTTGACTTGGATTGTTAATTAATCCCTTAGGATTAACGTCGAATTGGGTAAAGATCGCTTCATTTGTATAATCTTTAGGACTGCTTGATGCATTCACATTTGTGGTAATACCTGAAACGATTAGAACTAAAGCAATAAGTGACCTTAGAATCAACTTTGTCTTCGTATTTTTCATATTCTCTCCTTTACTTGTGAACTTTCATGACCTGTTCACAATCTCTTTGTATATGTAGTATATGACCTTTGTCACAAAACTTACACATTTTTGCACCTTTTCATCACAAAGTTATCACGATTCCTTACAAAATGTATCTAATGAACAAACTTAAGCAATTGTTCACTTATTTATGGCATTAAATACACAAGATTTTGCACAATAAAAAAACCTACGTTTATGTAGGTTTTTTAGGCTATTTTCGTTTTTTGCGTCTTAGAATTAATCCCATCGCAATAAGACCCAATGCAGCAGTATACTGCATTTGCGATCCACCAACCCCTGTATTTGGAAGAGCACTCAGACGATTTTTACTCATTCCCAATACATTAATACCATGGAGTGGTGGCACAGATGGTTTTGTTGGTCGATTGTTGAGCGAACCAACACCATTATCGATTTTTGTATAAGTGTTAATAGCGGTTAAGCCATCCGCACTGTATGTAATTTTATAATCAGGAACATCATGTTCCACAATATGATATTTAATGCGTTTTCCAAAGTCGTCAAAAACAGGCTGACCTCTGAAACTAACCGACTTCACACCCGATCCCAAGATTTTTTTCACACCAAGGGGTTTATTGTTGGCATAAAGTTCAAATACAACATCAGGCTTTTCATCAGGTCCACCTACCCACACTTTATGAGCGGTGATGGTTTGTGAACCTGGGTTGAAGGTATTGGTTACGGTTAAACCATCTTCACTGTAATGGACATCATAAGCTTCATGCTTTGTACGCTCTTTCACTGTATATTGAATGATTGAGCCATCTTGATTACGGATCGGACGATTTGTGAAATGAGCTTGTGTCATGCCATCTGAGAGGCTTACAGATTGATCTGTCTTAGAACCATCTGCATACAAGTCAAAAATCACCGTTGGTCGATTACTTGATGCTCCACCGACCCATTTTTTAGTAGCAATGACATCACGTAGGCCTGGATCATACGTATTGGTTACCGTTAGACCATCAGAACTATAACGTGCGATATAATGTTCCGGACCACTGATTTCTTCAACACGATATGCAATTTTTGTACCCTCCGATGTATAGACTGGAACATTCGTAAAGGTCACCGTCTTAGCACCTGGTGATAGAACTTGCGTTATACCGGTTGCTTTTTGATCCGCAAAAAGTTCAAAGGTAACCTCAGAATGTGTCATTGGACCACCATCCCATAGTTTAGTAGCAATCACATCACGAACACCTTGATTAAAGGTATTGGTAATGGTCGTTCCTTGATACAATACATCATAATTTTCAGGAACATCCCGTTCTTGTACGGTATACGTAATATCAATACCTGCTTCATCACGTTTTGGAAGGTTTTTAAATATACCGGCCTTTTCACCCGCTTGAAGTGTTATTGCGTGCTCTGTTTTAACGTTATTTGCGTATAAATCAACCACAATTGTCGGATGCGTATCGGGTCCATCAACCCATACTTTAGTAAAGGACACTTCCGTGACCCCAGGATTATACGTATTGGTTACCGTTAATCCATCATCGCTGTAAGAGGCTTCAAAATGCTCAGGTCCCTCGATTTCTTTGACACGATACTCATAAAGACGGCCTTGTTGATCATTCACAGGAAGATCTGTAAACGTTACGGAAGCCATTGATGGTAAAAGCGTTTCTTTTTGATTCGATACCGCTTCAAAATCGTTATCTTCAACTCGTCGATAGAGTTCGAATACAACACGATCCCGCGCTTTTTCTCCGCCAGACCACTTTTTAAAGGCGGTCACGGATTTAAGTGGAGACTGATAGGTGTTGGTAACCTCTATAATATTTGCATCACGAATTGGTGATACGGTTTCTGTATAATTTTCTGGAACGGAAACTTCACGAACCGAGTATTCATACGGATTCCCTTGATGATCATTTAAGGGCACATCCACAAAATCAAGGTGTGTTTGACCTGAATGTAATTGAGCTTCAAATCCTAAAACATCTTCAAAGACATTTTCGGTCCCTTTTAGACGTCGTGTTAATTGGAAAGAGGTATCAGGTCTCACCGTTGGTCCATCAACCCATGTTTTTAGAATACGAATGGATGTTTTCGGTGACACATAGTGATTATAGACGGTTAACCCATCAGGGCTGTATTGTGTAATCGTATTCGGAACTGACGTCAATTCCTTTACAAAATAGATGTAGGTATTCCCCTCATCATCGCGAACCTCTAAATCTTTAAAGACAGTGGTTGTTTCACCATCACGTAAGGTTTGAACCCTACCTGTTGATGTACCGACTTTATCAGTTGGTGAAGACGCACGGCGAAGTTCAAACTGTATCTCAGGACGTGGACTCATGCCGTTGGTCCATACTTTTTTCGCAACCACATCCCGTACTCCATAATCGTAGACATTGGTCAAGGTAACGTTGGTATCTCCATCATGCGAAATGTTTTCAAGGCTATAGTGTTCGATTTCATTTACCTCACGAACACTGTAGAAATACGGAACATTCTCTTCACTATATTTCGGTAAGTTCGCAAAGACAACGTCATTATCTCCAGGAACCATAGTTTGCATAATCCCCGTAGCCGCTCCATTACGCGTTAATTCAAGTTCGAGGGGAATTGAAGGTCCTGGACCACCTTGCCATATTTTCTTCACATTTAAATGCGTTACCCCTTCTTGGAAGGTATTGATAACTGTCAAACGATCAGAGCTGTATGAAACAGAATAATTTTCCGGAACGCCTAACTCACGAACAAAGTACGTAATGGTTTTCCCATCCAAGGTTCTTTCAGGTAAATCCGTAAACGTTACGATCTGTGCTTCGGATTCCTTTAAAACGCGTTCCCCATTAGGTACAGGCGTTTCAACACCATCAATTTCTTGATAAAGACGAAGGGTAACGGTTTCTTTGCGTCCACCAATCCATTTCTTTTCAGCCGTAACGGACATGCTTCCTTGATTATATACATTTATCAATTCCAGCGGATTGGAACTTTCTATTTGAGTGTATCCAGTTGGTACCTTTACTTCATGAAGTCGATATTCAATACGACGTCCATCAAACGCAAACGTTGGCATGGAGTCAAAACGCACAGTATCATAACCGCTTTTTAAAAGCTTAGAAGCAACATCGCTATCACGATACTCTGTCTCACCTTCATACCGTTCTTGAAGTTTAATTTCAATATCAGGTTTAAGATCTGGTCCGCCACGCCATAGTTTCTTACCGTAAACCGGTGCTGTCTTCACATCAAAACGGTTGATTACGGTTAGTGGGTCGGAGTATGAATTTAACCCTAGATAACCTTCTGGGACATCCACCTCATTCGCGAAATACGTAATGGTTTTTCCATCCAAGGTTTTAATTGGAAGCACACCAAAATGAGCCTCCGTTTCACCATCTTTAAGTTCAATCGGTGCAAGGGGAACTGGTAATATGTCATTGGATCCCTCAATACGTTTTGAGAGTGTTAAAGCAATGGTTGGTTTTGGACTTGGTCCACCCTCCCACACTTTACGCGCAATAATGGGTTTTGTCGGAATTTGATAATCGTTAATGATTTTTAAATCTGTCCCTGCTCCTTCATAGCGGGTTGAATAATTGTCTAACTGGGTAATTTCTTTAACCGTATATACAATCTCTCCCGCATGGTCTTGTTTTGGTAGATTTCGATAAACCACGTGTGTTTGACCATTTCTTAAAGTACGTTTCCCGTTTGTGACAGGAGCACCATTTGCGTACAATTGAATTTCAATATCTGGACGCGTAACGGGTCCATGATTCCAAACCTTCTCTACATTTACGGAAATCATATCCGGTTTAAAGGTATTGGTGACAGTTAAACCATCCGTACTGTAGTGAACTTCATAATGTTTTGGAATATTTGCCTCACGAACAGTATAACGAATTTCTTTACCGTCTTGCGTCGTTTTAGGAAGCTGTTTAAACGTTACAGAACCTTCACTTAAGTCTTTATATACACCATTAACCGCTGATGTTACACCATCAATGGTTTGGTACAATTGAAACCTAACTGTTGGATGTTCCCCTGAGTTTAAGGAATCCACCCAAACTTTGTTTGCGGTAACATCCATGTACTCCATACGATAGGTATTGGTTATGGTTAAACCATCTTCACTATACGATGCGTCATACCCTTCTGGAACCACGACTTCACGAACACGGTAAACAATTTCTTGACCCTTGTCATTGTATTTCGGCATGTCTTTAAAGGTATAACTCGTTTCTTGTGAGAGCGTTACGGTGTGTTCAGTATCAACACCATCCGCAACTAAAACATATTCAGTGTCTGGATGTATCGGACTGCCTCCCACCCATTTTTTAGTCATGGTTACATCTTTTAATAGGTACTCATTTTCAATATGATTGGGTTTAATCACTGTTTCTTTATAATTTTTAGGAACTTCAACTTCTCGAATACTATACTCTATCGCAACGCCTCCTTTATAAGCAGGTAAATTTTGAAACGTTACGGAGTTTTCACCGCTAGGAATTTCCATAATACTTCCCTCAACAAGATCCCCATTGGCATAAAGTTGAACGGAAACTGAAGGCTTCGTAGAAGGCCCCCCATTCCATGTTTTAAAAACTTTAAAATCTGTCAACTCTGTATCTTTAATAAAGGTATTTGTAACAAAAATTTCATTATTTTCATTAATTGGTGTGATTGAAACCTTATATTCATCGGTTGCGAACCCCGCTTCTTCGACAGAATAAACAATGGGGGTTCCAGTTTCATCAGCAACTGGAAGATTTTCAAAAACAACCGAAGATTTTCCACCCTCTAAGGTTAAAATACGACCTGCCTCAGAAGTAACCCCGTTAAGCGTTTGCATAAGGTTAAATGCAACAATCGGATGGGGTGAAGGACCACCAATCCATGTTTTAGAGACTTTAACTTCTGTTTTTTTAATTTCATTTTTAAAAACTGCAAGCGTCCCGACTTCCGCATGTTGATCAACATCCACGGTTACGGGTTTGGGATCCAAGACAAGCCAAGAAGGTGCCTCGACTTCTTCAATCGTATAACGGCCATCTTTCAGCGAAAGATTAACCACTCCCGTTTCATCGGTTGTTACACGTTCAACGAGGACACCACGATCATTTTTCACAGTAAAAGTAACACCCGATACAGGTGTTTCCGTTCCATCAATAACTTTTACAATCCTTAAAACACCCGGTTTTGGTTTATTTCCAACAATCGAACCGGATGCATAATGATTTTCAACAGATACATCTTTTTCAATGGTTTGGGGATAGCCTTCATGATCATAAAAACTCGCCACAGCTTTATTTTCCATCTCAGCCTGTTTCAAATCTGTGATTTTTGTGTTATACATGACTTCAATTGAAGTATAGTGTAATTTGCCTGGATGGGTTGCCACAATTAAAGACTGACCATTAATCCATACGCCACCATACTGATCTCGAAACGTCTGTTCACTAACCGTAAAGCGATTTCCGGTATGATCGGTAACCATAAATACTAAGGATCCTGGCATGTATTCATGACCTGTTCCAATTGTATCGCGTACCGTCATCTCAGACATAAAGGGTTCGCGTTCACCGTTTAATAGAAGAACCCATCGCACGACCTCTTCCTCTTCACGGGACATTCCGCCTAGTTTCGCAAACATCTCATAAGAACCACTTCCTTGAAATTGACCTTCAATTTGTACCGACTTTTGAGAAACATTCGTTCCAAGATTGGTATACAGTGTTTCTTTGATGTTTTGCGTATTATCATTAAATCCTTCAACTCTAAATGTGAAAGAACCTGCAATATTGTTGAGTTGATCCACTTCATCTGTAAACACAACATGAACATTACTTTCTGTCACATAGACATGACCGAATGGTTTTTCAACCCCTGGCATGGTAAGCTTAATCGTTTGTGAGATTCCTTTGAGTCCCACGGAATAAGGAGATCCATTCGAATCTACTTTCTGCTCCATTGGTAATCGGAGTTCCATAACATCACCAGAATTCAACTTGCGATTTCCGGATTCCGCAAATTGAACTGTAACGCTGGTTTCATACCCATGGTTTAAATTAGTATTTGAGAAATTAAAATCAGTTATAAGACTGTTTTGATTTGCGACACGTGCTGTATCTGCATCCAACTGAACTCCAGTTGATACAAACATGACCACAGCCATCAAAAGTGCAAATAGCTTTCTTTTCATATACCCTCCCATGAATCCAAATATAAAAATTTAGACTAACGGTATCAATATACACTATTTTTAAGAAAATTTCACTACATTCGCACAATTTGTTCTCGTAATATACATAAACTTAACACAACTCCCATATATTTAACGATAAATGACAAATATAAGGTAATGGAGACAAATAAAAAAGCGCTATAAAGCGCTCTCTTGTTCAAGATCATCTAATTTTAAATAAACATCGCGGGGTTTACTACCCTGAGCTGGACCAATGACACCATTTTGTTCTAAGGCATCGATCATATTGGCTGCGCGATTATATCCAATTCTAAAACGGCGTTGTAATAGAGATGTTGATGCTTTTTTCTGACGAACAACATATTCTTGAGCTTCTTGGTAAAGTGGATCTTCTTCCACATCCAAGACCCCTTGGTTTCCATCAACACCATCTAATTTAATAAAGGAATCATCAAATCGTGGTTTTGCTTGGGCACTTGCTTTATCCGCAATTTTCTTAACTTCGTCATCACTGACATAACATCCCTGAACACGAATTGCATGCGGTTCACCCATTGGTACATACAACATATCGCCATATCCAAGCAATTTTTCGGCACCGGTCTCATCCAAGATGGTACGCGAATCAATTGCACTTGACACCGCAAAAGCAATTCTCGAAGGAATATTTGCCTTAATGATTCCTGTTACAACATCCACGGATGGTCGCTGCGTCGCGACAATAAGATGTATCCCCGCAGCACGCGCAAGTTGAGTAATTCTTTGAATACTTGTCTCAACCTCTTTACCGGCAACAGACATTAAATCTGCCAACTCGTCAATAATAACGACAATCCACGGTAATTTTGACAGATTTTCCGCAGGGAAGGCTTTCACTTTCTCATTATAAGATCCAATATTTCGCACCCCAGCTTTTGAAAATAAATCATAACGTTGTTCCATCTCCTCAACAACAACTTTCAAAGCTGCTGATGCCTTATGCGGATCATCAATAACCGGACCAATTAAATGAGGTATTTCAGTATAAGGTGTAAATTCTACTTTTTTAGGATCAATTAAGAGAAGTTTTAAATCTTCAGGAGACTTGGTGAGCAGAATGGATGTAATAATGGTATTCATACATACCGACTTACCGCTCCCTGTTGCACCCGCAACAAGTAGGTGAGGCATCTTATTCAAAGCCACCGTAATGGGTTTTCCTGTTAAATCCTTACCCAGTGCAACATTTACATTATCTTCTGACATAAATTGTGATGACCCCATCACAACATCTTTCATTTTAACTGGGACCATCTCAACATTTGGAATTTCAATCCCAACCGCACTTTTACCTGGAATCGGCGCTTCAATACGCAAAGTCTTTACTGCCAGTTCCATCATCAAGTTATCTTGAATCGATGCAATCCGACTGATCTTCACATTGCTGT
Source organism: Erysipelothrix sp. strain 2 (EsS2-7-Brazil) (assembly GCF_016617655.1). Lineage (NCBI taxonomy): Bacteria > Bacillati > Bacillota > Erysipelotrichia > Erysipelotrichales > Erysipelotrichaceae > Erysipelothrix > Erysipelothrix sp. strain 2 (EsS2-7-Brazil). Next base: position 78,287 of record NZ_SCFT01000005.1, on the reverse strand, counting down.
CAGGTTTTAACTCAAATTTCGTTACGGCAGGACCAATATGGATATCCATAAGCGCTGCATCAATTCCAAACTGTTTTAAAACCGCAATTAACCGTTCCCCTTTTTCTTTAGCACTGGCTACATTCGCTTTGGATGTATTTGATCCACGTCCCGCCTCCAACAAGTGAATGGAAGGAACTTTGTAATTTTCAAATGAACTCGTTCTAAAATCTTCTCCTTGTTCCAGTGCTTGTTGGGTACTGGTTTTATCCGATAAGGAAACCGGATCTAATCCTGCATTTTTAAATCCAAATGGATTTTCTTCTAAATCCGTTGTCGGCGTAGCATCGGAAGAATCAGGCACATTGACATCATCCATTGTCATAAACGGTGATTTTGTGACTGATTCTTTCACCACATTGGGAGCATCAAACGAAATAAAACCGGCTTTTGTTGGTTCTGCTTCGCTTGCGTACTCATTTAATTTTTCATCCAGTTCCGCTTGTTTTTCCTGCATTGCCTTCACACGGCGCTTCGCTTCTTTTTGTTCACGACGTTTTTCTAAGGCAGACTTGGTTGCATCAGTACTCTTTTGTGCACTTCGCAACATTTCTCTTGGTGTAAATAAGAGCGCAAGACCACTTAGAATTAGCACAATTACAAAAAGCAAGACACCTGCACGATCCACAAGATATGACAACAGTCCAAATAAAACTGCGCCCACAACACCACCATAAGCATTCTCATTTGAATTCATAAAAATCTTCGGAATACGATTAAAATACTCCGAGATTACGGACAAACCGGACGCTTGGGGTTGTAGAAAGAAATTAACGGAAAGAATCATTGCAGTAAAAAGCAGACCCACGGCGGTCCAAAAACGCCATGTTTTATGTTTCGTATCCGTTCCAATCATTTTGTATCCTGTAATCCCAATGATTAAGATGTGGTAAGGCATCGGATATTGTCCCACTAAAATACGCATACATTGATTTAAAAAGCGGCCAACAACACCCAATTCAAACATCGCAATAATTGCAAGTGCAATTACAGAGAGTTCAACGACAAATTTAATGAGCTCTTGTTGTTTAAGCTGTTCTTTTTTTGTTTTCTTTCCCTTAGAACTCACGCAATCACCCCTTATCAAATATGAATTTCAATAATAACAGGTAAAATCATCGGACGTTTCCCTGTTTGTTTATAAATGTATTTAGAAATAACATCACGTGCTTCATTACGCGCTGTAACGTTATCATATTTGTGCTTCTCAACAAGTTTAAGAATGGTTTGTTCAAGAATGACACCCACTTCTTTCATAATGTTATCTGCGTCTTTTAGGTAGATAACACCACGAGATTGCACATCCGGTCCGCCCAGAATTTCCTTCGTTTTGTTATTGATAACCATACCAACAATAATGGATCCATCTGTAGCGAGTGTTTGACGATCACGAAGCACCAATCCCGATGTATCTAAATGGTCTTTGCCATCGATTAACATATCTTCAAGTTTTAAGATTTCAGATGTCGTTTTTAAACGACCCTCATCAAACTCTGCGACTTGACCGTTATCCAAGATTACAATATTACCAGCGCTAATACCCATATCAACCGCAACACCTGCGTTTGCGACAAGATTTTGATATTCACCTTTAACTGGAACATAATACTTCGGTTTAAGAAGCGCAATCATCATTTTCAAATCTTCAACAGATGCATGCATCGGCATAACATCTTTATAGTTTAAGGACATTACTTTAACGCCATCTTTATACAATTCATTGATCATAGCTCCCGCGACGGCTTCCGTACCTGGAACAACTGGAGAAGCGACAATCACGTTATCGTTTTCATTCACTTCAACAAGTTGATCTTCACCCATCGCAATGCGTCCCATTTTATTAAAAACGCTAGGGCCAATATCAGACACAATTACCACGACATCTTTGATTTCATTATTAAACTTCTCAGGTTTAATTTCGAGACCTTTAGGCATATGATAGTAATTTAGACGTTCAAGATGCTTCATCAAACGACGTTGCTTCTCGCCATAGAAAAACACTTTACGATTGAATTTTTGAGCCGTTTCAATCACTTCAATGAGTCGGTAAATATTTTGTTCATACAACGTCACAAGAATGCGCTCGTTTGTTTCTTCAAAAACACGTTCAATACGTTTTGAAATACGGTGATTAGGCGAAGTAAATCCTTGGCGTTTTGAAGCTACCGATTCAGCAGTTAATAAGAATACGCCTTTTTTACCCAATTCAGAGATATTTGCGACATCACACATAAATCCTTGATTACGCACATCAAAATCAATAATAAATTCACTCGAATGGACGACATATCCTTGATCCGTATCAATTGCAATTCCAAATGTATCTGGAATTGAATGTGTCAACCCAAAAGCTACAAAACGACGCTCACCAATTTTAAAACGGCTGTTGCGTTTAATTTTGTGAATGTGTGCATTCTTTACTTTATTTTCTTTAAACAAATCTTCAATCATAAGCGCAATAAGCGGCGTTGCATATACCGGTGCATTCACTTCCTTAACAAGATATGGGAGTGCACCCATTACGTCATCATGACCGTGTGTGATAAAAATTGCTTTAACACGCTTTTTATTTTTCTTTAAATATGATAAATCGGGAATGACAATTTCGACACCCAATTGATCAGTTTGTGGATATTTTAAACCTGCATCCACGACATAAATCTCGTCATTAATCTCAATGACCGACATATTCTTGCCATCTTCATCAAGACCTCCTAATGCGAGAAAACGAATTTTATCCATAAAATCTCCTTTTAATTAATTTCTATTATGATGTAAACCATTTCCTATATTATACACTAGATTTCCTTCACTTAAAAACGAAGCACTAATGTTTGCACAGAAACTTCAATAAAAAAACCAAGCAAGGCTTGGTTTTACTTACTTTAAATTGCAATTCTTTGAATTGACTTCGACTTCATCGTCTTATCATCAACATCAATCACTACAGCATTTAAGAATGCATCACCTTTGGCCACTTTGAAGTGTGTTTTTTCATTTAATATTACGCGATCATACAACTCATCAATGTCACGTCCAATAACACTATCACAAGCGCCACACATTCCGACATCCGTAATATAGGCTACCTGGCCAATAATACGTTCATCTGCAGTTTGAACATGTGTATGGGTTCCAACCATCGCATCAATTTCTTCAGAATAAATATGTGCAAATAACATCTTTTCGCTGGTCGATTCTCCATGGAAATCTACAAAGTAGTAATCATACTCCGTATTTTCTAAAAGCCAGTCCATATAAGGATAAGGCCGATCACCCACACGATTCATAAATGCTTCACCATAGAGGTTTACCACACAAATTTGTTTTCCCTGAACATCAAAAACTTTATAATAGTTTCCAAAATCAATGGGTTCAATATTCGCAGGTATCAATAGATTCGGACATGCATCATAATCATCGATAATTTCGCGTTTCGCAAATGTATGGTTTCCCATTGTAATGCACTCCACACCTGCTTCGGTTAATTGATTGTATATTTTCTTTGTAATGCCTTTACCATGTGCACTGTTTTCACCGTTTGCAATCGTAAAGTCTATTTCGTATTGCTCTTTTAACATAGGTAAGTGGTCAACAACAATTTGTCGACCACTTGCTCCTACGATATCACCTATAAATAATATCTTCATTACTTAGCTAACTCCATTGCGCGTAATTCACGAATCACAGTCACTTTAATTTGACCAGGATATGTGAGTTCTTCTTCTATTTGTTGACGAATATCGCGTGCTAGTTTTACCGTTTGAAGATCATCGATTTCATCTGGTACAACCATAACACGTAATTCACGACCTGCTTGAATTGCGAATGCACGTTGAACTCCTTCACGAGTTGATGCAATCGCTTCAAGTTCTTCAAGACGTTGAATATAATTTTCAAATGACTCAAAGCGTGCGCCTGGTCGTGCTGCACTTAATGTATCCGCCGCTGCGACAAGTACGGCAATCGCACTGGTTGCTTCAGTATCACCATGATGTGATGCAATTGCATTAATCACAATTGGATGTTCATTATGTTTCTTCGCTAAACGCACCCCTAAATCCACATGGCTACCCTCGATTTCAAAATCAAGACCCTTACCAATATCATGGAGCAGACCTGCACGCTTCGCAAGTTTTTGATTTAAGCCAAGTTCAGCGGCCATCATCCCCGCTAAATTCGCAACCTCAATACTATGAGCCAAGGCATTTTGACCATAGCTATAACGATATTTCAGACGTCCCAGAATGGTTACAATTTCTTTATCCATCTTACTAATACCTAAATCAAACAAGGTATCCTGACCCGTTTTATTAATAACTTGATAAAGTTCTTTACGTGCTTTATCAACAACTTCTTCAATACGACCTGGTTGAATTCGACCATCAGTCATAAGCGTATCCAATGCCATTCGTGCAACTTCACGACGAATTGGATCAAAACATGATAATGTAATAATTTCAGGTGTGTCATCGATTAATAGATCGACACCCGTTGCATTTTCAAATGCACGGATATTACGTCCTTCACGACCAATAATACGGCCCTTCATTTCCTCACTTGGCAAGGTAATGACCGAAGAGGTCCGTTGCGTTGTTTCTTCTTGTGCATATCGCGAAATAGCAAGAGAAATTATGTTTCTTGCGATGTCTTCAGCCCGTTGATGAGCCATTTCTTCTTGTTCACGAATGTAAGTAAGAACTTCTTGCTCCATTTGTTTTTCAACAACTTCGAATAGTTCTGTTTTTGCTTCTGATGCAGGCATATGAGCAACTCGTTCTAATTCTCTTAATTGAACCTCTGTGCGTTCGATTAACGCCTGCTCCATCTTATCTAGTTTGGCAGTTCTAGCCTCTAAGTCACGTTGCTTATTCAACATTTCTTTATCTTTAGTCACTAAGTTTGCATCGCGAAAATTTAGATTTTCTTCACGGCGATCCAATTTATTTTCATATTCTTGGAGTTCCTTACGCTGCCCCTTAAGTTCCTTTTCAGCATTTAGTTTGATCTCATAAGCATGAGTTTTCGCTTCTAAATGTGCTTCTCTTTTTATTGATTCTGCTTTTTCTTCAGCATCTTTAATTAATGAATTTGCACGTTCCTTTGAACGGTTTAAACCTAATTTATTCACGACAATCATCGCAAAAATTGTCAAAATAAAAACAATAATACCAGTTAAGACGGAATATAATAGTTGATTGTCCATTCTATTCCTCTTTCTTTATTAAAAAAATATTTAAAAATTAGTTTCCTAATACCTATATAATACTTTATTAATGTGAATTCCACAAGGACAAAAAAAAGAATGATATATATTATCATTCTTTATCCTCTTTTTTCTCTAAAACTTCACGTTTCGGTAAAATAATCTCGCGAATCTGTGCAGCAATCTCTTCTGTTATCTTAGGATTATCTTCTAAGAAACTTCGAACCGCTTCACGACCCTGTCCGATTTTCTCATCTTTGTAAGAATACCAAGATCCACTCTTATTGATAAAGTCATATTGAACACCGAGATCAATGACTTCACCAATATAACTAATACCTTTACCATAAATGATTTCAACTTGTGTGGTTCTAAAAGGTGGGGCTACTTTATTTTTTACGACTTTAATATTGGCTTTATTCCCAACAATATCCGTCCCTTGTTTAATTTGTTCACTGCGACGAATATCGAGTCGAACTGAAGAGTAGAACTTCAACGCACGGCCACCTGGTGTTGTTTCAGGATTACCAAACATAATTCCCACTTTTTCACGAAGCTGATTAATGAAAATTGCGGTACATTCCCCTCGGTTCATGCCACCGGATAGCTTACGCATTGCTTTAGACATCATTCGTGCTTGTAAACCGACTTGAGCATCACCCATTTCACCATCGAGTTCCGCTTGTGGTACCAGTGCCGCAACACTATCAACGACAATTAAATCAACAGCACCGCTACGAACTAAGACATCCACAATTTCCAATCCTTGTTCACCACTATCCGGTTGTGAAAGAATTAAATCGTCAATGTTAACACCTAAATTTTGAGCATAAATAGGATCAATCGCATTTTCAGCATCGATAAATGCAGCTTTACCACCCGCTTTTTGCACTTCCGCAATCGCATGTAATGCAAGCGTTGTTTTACCGCTTGATTCAGGGCCATAAATTTCAATAATACGACCTTTAGGGTATCCGCCAATTCCAAGTGCAGCATCCAAACTGAGCGATCCTGAACTAATAGCGTCAATATCAACCGCAGCTCGATCACCCAAGCGCATAATTGAACCCTTACCAAATTGTTTTTCGATTTGTTTTATTGCATCATCAAGAACTTTATCTTTTTTTGCGTCTTCCATACGATCCTCCATATATGAAACTAAACAAAGACTACATACTTTCTGTAAAGAATGAACGGCTTTGAATTACATACGAAGCCCCACTTAATACTGACATCAAGGTTGCAAACCATACTGCAATCGATGAAACTGGAATATGATATAACTCAAATGGCAGATTATTGAGTAAGACTAAAATAATTGCAATCATTTGCGCAACAGTCTTTACCTTACCTAAATACCCAGCAGCCATAACCATTCCTTTTTGAGCAAGTAACATTCGCACTGCATCCACAATGGTATCGCGCCAAATCATAATTAAGACTGCTACAACAGGAACAATGCCTTGGTAGGCGAAAATAATAAATAATGTATTTACAAGAAGTTTGTCTGCAATTGGATCTAAAAACTTCCCAAATACAGTAATCATATTACGACTGCGTGCAAGATAACCATCAAGGAAATCCGTAAAGGATGCGACCGCAAACAGTACAAGCACTGCAATATTTTTATACGACAACATCACGGTATCAATATTTATGTAGGGAACCGTAATCCCAAAATGACTGTAAGGAAATAATTCCACCAATACAATAATTGGTATTAGAATAATTCGAAAGACGGTTAGTTTATTTGCGATATTCATTAGTTAGCTCCTCCAACAAACTTGAAGGTAATTGTTGCATAGTCGGGTAAGGTTGCAATTGATGCATCCATTTCGACTTTTTCACCATTCAGTTTAATCTCATTACCATTCATGTAACCAAATGTTACTTCCAGTGACTTCCCATCCGCAACATTGAGAATAACACTTGCTTTCTCATTAGCATTAAAAATCTTAGCAGCTGGATTTGCAAGCTGTTGGCCATCTTCGGTAAAAGAGGTCCAAGAAGCATTATGGAATTCAAAATCAAACGTTGCTTTTTCATCCTTAACCCAGTTTTTCACTTCATAAACAACACTTGATCCTTCAATCGATTTTTGAGCGACTTCAAGTTTTGTCTTTTCAGGTTCTTTTGGCTTTTCGGTTTCTGGTTTTTTCTCATCTTCTTTCTCATCTTCTTTTGGATCTTCTTTTGGAACTACGATGGTACTTCCTGGATCTTCAATCGGATCTTTGACATTGAGACTTCCACTTAATAATTTATAACCACCAAAGAATAATAGTGCGAGAATCGCAATCGCAAACAAGAGCATCGCAATTGTTTGTAAATCCATTTTCTTACGGCCTTTCGATGCGGGTTTGCTCTTAACTTTAGCTTGCTTCGATTTTTTTTGGACATTGCTTGTAATTTCATCTTGCTTTTTGATTTGTGAAACCGTAATGGAATCTGTATACGCATTAATCGTATCATCCAACTCACTTCGCAATTCATTATAATCAATATCTAAAGCATTCGCATAATAACGTACAAAGTAGCTCAAATACGATAAATCGTCTTTGAAAAATTGAATATTTCCTTCTTCAATTGCACTCAACTGTACGGTTGATAATTTCGTTTTAACACTCATTTCTTCTAATGAGTAACCTTGTTCTTTACGGCGTTCTTGTAGTATTAAGCCAATTTTTTCCAAGTTATGCTCACCTTCCTTACACATATAAAATAATTATAACAATCATTACACTTTATTACAATGTAATACGTGTGCATTTGTGAAATTAAAAAAAGGAGTATTTCTACTCCTAAATGCATTAACACTCATTAAGCCATGTTCTGTTGCGATAATCATTTATCTACGTTTTAAAAACGTCTCACGTTACCTTCATTTCAGTAGTGTGAGTTCCCCTACCAATTTTGGGTTTCTCGCTTATGGGGTTTACCTCGTTCCACTTCCTAGGTTTCCCTAGAAACTTCGTCACTGTGGCACTTTTATAGCCTCCATCCATAGTTTCCCTTAGGATTTTGGTCTGCCGTTATAGATGCCTCTATACCTCAGCTTATTGATTCACTGAGCACAAACACTACCACCATCTCAGGTGGTGCGAGCATGGACTTTCCTCTACATTTTACTGCAGCGATTATCTTTCGTGTTAGTAAGATTTATTTTTTATTATTAAAGACCGCTTCCTCAAGCCGTGAAACACGTTTTAGAATGTCTACATGACTGAATTGAGTTGGCATATCCTTAGACACACGATCTCTTCCTTCATATTCTAAAAGCATGCGTTTTTGTTGACCTAATGTGGTTTCATATCGATCTAACAACTCTTTTTGTTCTTTGATAATGCCTTCAAAGAATTCATAGTCGTGCATTACTTGATCAAGGAATTGATCAACTTCAACTGCATTATATCCTTTAAAGTCCACATGGAACTCTTTATCCAGGATTGCTTGCGTCGTTAATTTTTGTGCCATAAATTCACCTCTCATCTATTATTACAAATAACCGTTTGAAGTTCAATAGGAAACCTCCGCTTTCCCCCAAGATTTTTAGTATATGATATTTGATGGGAATTATAGTATAATATTGTTGGTGATTAGATGATTCAATATCCAACTGGAAAAAAAACTTACAACAAACCCAGTGGTACTGGCGTTACAAGTAGACGTGGTATGAGTCTTGAAGAAGATATCAACAAGACCAATGACCACTATCTTATGAAGGACATGGCGGTAGTTCATAAAAAACCTACGCCGATTCAAATCGTCAATGTTGACTACCCTTCACGTAACAAAGCAAAAATCACTGAAGCTTATTTTAGACAGGCATCCACGACCGATTATCAAGGTGTATATAAGGGATACGCTCTTGATTTTGAAGCAAAAGAAACCAAGAACAAAACCTTGTTCCCACTTGCTGCGCTTCATAAACATCAGCTCGATCATCTTGCTGCGGTTTCACGGCATGGTGCCATAGCATTTCTTATCATTCGTTTTTGGACGATTGATGAGACGTATTTGATCTTTGCAAAAGACTTTGTACCTTATATCAGTGAGAAACATGTTCGGTCGTTACCCCTTTCGTGGATTCGATCTGTCGGTTATCAACTTGAAAGTACATATCAAATACCTTGTCATTATCTTGACATTATTAATAGAGTCTATATAAAGGAGTGTCTATGACAAATAGAAAAAGTAAAAACGAACCTGAGATTCCACATATTAAGCGTGGATCATCAAATAATACGGATGGTTCTCAAAAGAAAACAAAAATAAAAAAAGATAAAAAACCCTTAACACCTGAACAGAAAAAACTGAAACGACAACGCATTGTCGCATGGATTTTAATTGTTTGTGTATCAATCGGAATTATTGGCGTTACAGGCGTCGGTGCACTTACCGTAAAAAACATGAAAAATGCACCTGTATTAAAAAAAGATGACTTTTTAACACAATCCGCATCAACCATTTTTGATAAGAATGGGGAGCCTATTTATAATACTGCTGCAAAGAAATCCGATCCTACAACATTTGATCAAGTGCCTCAATCGTTAATTGATGCATTTGTTGCGGTTGAAGATTCTCGTTTCTTTGTCCATGGCGGTTGGGATGTTCCACGCTTTACCAAAGCAGCACTTTCCAATCTTCTTGATTCGTTAAGACATGGTTCGATTAGTTTTGGTCAAGGTGGGTCGACACTCACAATGCAATTAATTAAAAACCAGTATTTTATGGAAAATGAAGATGCAGCAACGGGTGTAAACCGTAAACTGCAAGAAATTTATCTTTCTACTAAACTTGAACGTGAACAAGTTCTTAGCAAAAAAATGATTTTTGAACTCTATATTAATATGATTAATTATGGTGTTCCACGTACAATGGGTGCCGATGCTTCGGCCCAAGCATATTTTGGTAAGCGTCTTTCTGAAATTAACTTAACTGAAGCTGCATTCTTGGCTGGTGTTATTAATGCACCGAGTGTGAATAACCCTTACTACAGCATTGAAGCAGCCGACGAACGTACAAAAGAAGTACTCTACTTAATGAATTATCACGGATATATTACTGATGAAGAGTACCAACTTGCGAAAGCAGTACGCGTCGAGGATTTACTTGTTGAATCATCTGCTTCCGAAGGCGAAATGTTTGAGTATCAAGCATTTATCGATGTCGCCTATCAAGAAGCCCAAGAACTTACGGGTCTTGATCCAGGAAAAGTTTCCATGAATATTTATACAAGTATGGATCCTACCGTGCAAAAAGGGATTGATGATTTCCAAAATCGTAAAATTACAGATTTAAACCCTTCATTGGTTGATGAAGAAAAAAATGAATACCGACCTATTCAAGTTGGTTCGGTTATTCTTAATAACCATACCGGTGAAATTGCTGGGATTGTAGGTGGTTTCGATTATAATGGTGCATTCCTTCATAACCGCGCCATTGCGAGAAACTCTTCACCTGCATCTGTTATGAAGCCTCATATTGCTTATGCACCTGCATTTGAATATCAAGGTCTTGCGACATCACATGTGTTCTTAGACGCACCGATGAATTATCGTGGTACGGATATTCTAATTGGAAACTATGATGGACGCTATTTAGGACAAGTTCCATTGATGATGGCCGTTGCCGATTCACGAAACATTCCTGCCCTTGAAGCAACACAAGGTACAATTGATACCATTGGTAATGAAAAGATGGTCGAATATTTAAATAAACTTGGATTCAGTTCTGTATCCGAGGATAATTTCCGTCCTGGTTTCGCGATTGGTGATGGAACCTTCACTGTAAGTCCAGTTGAATTGGCGGGTGCCAATGCTGTTATGTTTAATGATGGAAATTATATTAAGCCTCATACAGTCACTCGAATCGAGTTCTTGGATAGTGATCGGGAACCTTATGTTCCTTCGCACACTGCAACACCTGTTATTTCGGATGCATCGGCATGGCTTACAACTCGAATTATGAAATATGCAGTTGAAAGTTCATATAACCCGGTTATCTCGCCAGTACGTCGTAACTACCCTGTATTTGGTAAAACTGGAACGAATAAATATGATGATGAAACAGCTGATGCTACAGGTGTTCCACGAAATTCAATTAAAGACCGTCTCATGATTACCGCAACATCGGAATACAGTATTGCGACATGGACTGGTTTTGACTCAAAAGATAAGAAGAATCCTTACTTCATCGATGAGTACGGTGTTGATGAAGCATCACAAAATCTTACAGGTAAACTCAACAGTTACCTCCTAACACTCATTGAAGAATCCTATGGTGCTGGTGATGATGTTGCCCGCCCGGGTTCAGTTGCCGATATTCAACATATCTTGGGAACATTCCCATATCAAGCGCCAGTAGAAGGTATGGACCAAAGCCTCCTTGCTACAGGTTATATCAAACGTGATTTCTTAAAACTTGCCGAAGCGAGTCCAAAAGACTTAGCAGCACTCAGTGATCATAAAGTTATGATGAATCAAAAAGGAAATAAATTTAATTTTGATATTAAGATGGCAACCTATCCCGATGCGTCGCAATTAACCGTTGCACCATCTACCATAACCATGAACTATCCAAGTGGTGGTACGGTTGATGGAAAACGTCTGTATGATCCATCATGGCTCTTTGGTGCCGTGCGCTATAAATCTGAAATTCGTGTTGATGGTAAACCCATCGCTGAATCGATGACCGAAGGACCAAATCAAGAAATCTCAGTAACGATTGAGAATTTAAAAGGTAAAATTGAGGCATGTTCTTACTACACCTTTGATAAGAGTACCGGTAAGAAGAGTAATGTAGTCTGTACAGCCGTTGATGCCAAGGAAATTAGTGTTTTAGTTCCCTCTGCAGGAACTGCATTTAATGACTTTGTAGAACAAATGGTGGCAGCAGGCTTTAATCGAGACCTCATTCAAGCAAATTATGTTCTCGAAGGAAACAAATATAAATCAGTTGTTTCCTCGGATCCAAATATCCTTGGTAAAAATGTAAAACCGGGTGATTATTCTGGAACTGTTATCAGTGTTAATGTCACCGATTTAGAAATCACTGCTTCGGGTGACTATCTTCGTTCTAATCTCAAGCGTGCAGCTGATGCAGGATATCTCACAGTTGACACACAAGGTAAAGCATCTGGAATAATTGATTCCTTTACTGTAGATGGTACGGCGATGAGTTCATTCAGATTAAGTGATCATGAAGGATCTCAAGTTGTTGTAAACTTTAAATAGAAGGCTTCGGCCTTCTTTTTTTGCGTGCATAAAAAAAAGAGACGGATTGTCTCTTAGATTTTATGTATATAGATTCGAGGAATATCGTAAAGAATATGACTGATTAATTCATTAATCGATTGTCCTGTGATTGCGATGTAATCATAAATTGTTTGCTTCTCATGACCAAAGAGAATCACGCGATCTTCCAGCGCACAAGGAACTCCGGTCACATCAACCATAAATTGAGACATCGCAATATCACCCACAATCGGACACAGTGTATCATTAATAACAACATGACCACCATTGAGGGACAAGGACTTCATAACCCCATCACAATAGCCTGCTGAGACCGTAGCAAGCATCATATCGTGCGTTGCTTGGAATGTGCGACCATAACCTACATACTCCCCTTTCTTAAGCTCACGCACCATGCAAACGCGTGATTCAAAAGATAGGACGGGTTCATACCCCGCATTTAAAGACATCTCCAGTTGTGAAGGGTGATAGAGACCAAACATAATCATACCGCAACGAACTGCATCAAAGCCTAAATCACCAAAATTAAGGATGGAAGGACTGTTTTGAATATGGGTCATCTTTGGATCAATGCCATCTTGATGGAGCTTTTCAATAACTGTCTTATAACGTTCAAGTTGAAGCATTGAAAATGCAACTGCATCTCCATCATAAGACTGCGCTTCCACAAAATGACTGTAAATACCACAAACTTCTAGACCCTCAAGTGCATAACAAGTCTTAATCTCTTCATAATCTTCCATACCCAAGCGATGAAGGCCTGTATCAACTTTTACATGTGTTTTAACTTTAACACCGTGGTCAAGACCAAATTGATTCAGTTTTAATGCATAGTCATGATTAACAATAACTTGCATTAAATCATACTCAATCAAATACTTAAAATTTGACTCGAGGGTAGCACCAAGAAGAAGAATCGGTGTCGTAATTCCATGGGATCGAAGGTCACGGGCTTGTTCAATGTTTAAAACTGCAAGTACATCAATTTTCATCTTTTCACAAGTATGTGCTACTTCCACAAGACCGCAACCATAACCATTGGCTTTAATGACCGCAATGATTTTCGTTTCAGGTTTAATAATTTCACGCAGTTTTTCAGTATTGTTCAGGATTTTTTGTTCGTCTACAAATACAGTACAGTTGTTAATCATAGTAAATCCTCAATCATTTTGGTAATCAATTCTGGATAACTTACACCGGCACGGTCTAACATTCCCGGATAACGTGATGAACTTGTAAATCCTGGGATTGTATTAATTTCGTTTAAGAAAATACGATGATCTTCAGTTACAAAGAAATCAATACGCGAGAATTGAGCGCAATCTAAAACATTGAATGCAAGCTCACCCAAACGCTGTACCTCTTTTCGGACCGATTCAGGGAATGTAGAGATAGGGAGTGTCTCGGTTGCATGTGGGTGATATTTCTCTTGGAAGTCAAACACCTCACCGGAAACATTAACCTGGTCCACTTCACTGATAATCATCTTTTGATCGGTTTTAAGAATACCGAGACCGACCTCAGTTCCTTTGATATACGCTTCAATGAGAACACGGGTATCAAATTCAAACGCAAACAAACATGCTTTCAGTAATTCATCATAATTACGCACATAGGTCACACCAAAAGAAGACCCTTCACGACTTGGTTTCACAATACAAGGATAAGTTACTTTTTCAATATCAATATCGTTAATATGGGTGATTAATTGATAATCAGCCATATTAATGCCTGCTGCTTCACAGATTATATGTGTAAAGCCTTTATCCATACATAGTGCGGAAGAAAGTACATCACAGCCTGTAAAAGGAATGTTTGCACATTTTAGGAGTCCTTGAACTTGTCCCCCCTCACCCATACGACCATGTAACATTAGAAATGCCACATCAACCGGTAAGAGACTTTGATCATCTGCATAAATAAAACCGGGACGATCATAATTAAATTGTAAATAAAGTTCACGATGTCCCTCAAGTTTATTTGATTGCATCATCGCTAATGTATAATCACCCGTATACCATTTTCCATCTTTGCCAATGTATAAAGGTACACAGTCAAACTTATCTTTAGGAAAATGTTCAAATACAGACGCTGCACTTGCAACTGAAATATCATGTTCACTATTAATTGATCCAAAAACTAATGCCACTTGTAACTTATCCATTTACTTTACCTCTTCCATTAAACGCTCGAGTTGATACGAACGTGATCCTTTAATTAATATCATCGCATGCTCATTAAAACAGGGTGTGACCCGTGCCACAAATGCCTCAAACGTTTCATCATTTGTGAATCGCGACGAATCAAGTTTACGTTGAGAAATCGCTTTATTAAATTCTGGTCCTAATGTATGAACCCTTTTAATATCTAAATCTTGGATGCAATCAAGAACTTCAAGATGTGCACGTTGACTTTCAGGACCTAACTCAACCATATCACTCAAGATAGCAATACGTTCCCCTTCAAATTCATAGTGTGCAAGCAAATCAAGAGCATATTTCGCACTGATTGGATTGGACTTGTATGCATCCAACAAGACTAATGCATTCCCTTTGTTTACAAGCTCAGTTCTTAGGGAGGTTAATGCAACGTGATTCAAACCCTCACGAATAAGTCCATCATCAACGCCAAGTTTACGCATTAAGGCAATTACCCCAGCACAATTGCTCGCTTGGTGATTCCCTAAAAGATTGCTTGAATATTCAATACCATCTACTTTAAATGTGATGCCATCATTATTTGAAGCGACATCTGACACAATCCATTCATTATCTTGATTAAAACCAAAAGTGTGCTCACCATGGCTTATATTACGATAGTGTTCAAAATCTCCTTGGTAAAACGATAAATCTTTATGCGTCACAAAATCGAAGATTCTCATTTTTTCCGAAGCAATGTGTTCAATGCTTTCAAAATTCATCATATGTGCTGGTGCTAAACTCATTACAAGTCCTGCATCCGGACGAATACATTCAGCCATGACAGCGACATCCCCGACATAATCAAGACCCATTTCAAAAATACCGAATTCTGTATCCTCATTCATGCGAAAGAGATTGAGGTAAGTTCCAATTTCAGTATTTTGATTTTTGTATGTTGCGATAGCACTTCCAACACGACTTAGAATACTAAAGAGAATATCTTTCGTCGAAGTCTTTCCATTACTGCCTGTAATACCAATAAATGTCGCATTTAACGTTTCACGGTATGCATACGCAAACATCTGTAAGCCCACCATTGTATCCTCAACGATAATCTGACATACATCAAGATTATCAATTTTATGATCAACAAGAACCGCTACAGCTCCCTTACCAATCACATCTTCAATATAATCATGACCATCTACACGAGCCCCTTTTAAGCACACAAATAAATCTCCTGCTTCCACAGTACGTGAATCGACCTTAACCCCTTGAATTTGCGCTGAACCCAATACAGAACCTTTTACCCAATCCGCAATGATATCGGTTTTTAAATTTTTCATAATTGATGTTTCTCCTTTAATTCTTCTAATAACTCAAAAGCATCCCGCTCATTTCGTGCGGTGCTATGATAACGTCCAAATAATAATAAGAGATGATGAGCACGAGCCCAATCCTCTCGCGGAATTTTACGCATTAACTTACGTTCAACATCCTCTACCGAATCATTTGGTTTGGCAAGCTTTAGCCGTTTGGCAACACGTTCAACGTGCGTATCCACTGCGATTGCGGGAAGCTTAAAACCTTCCGCTAAAACAACATTCGCTGTTTTTCGACCAACACCCGGTAATTTCATCAGTTGAGTGCGTGTTCTGGGAACTTCCCCATTAAAATCCTCAACAAGCATCCGAGCACATGCGACAATATACTTCGCTTTGTTTCGGTACAAACCAATCGTCTTTAAATACGACTCAACCACTTTAACATCTGCCTGTGCAAGTGCTTCGGGCGTTGGATAAGCTTGAAAGAGGGCAGGTGTCACTTTATTCACTGCAACATCGGTTGTCTGAGCCGACAAAGTAACTGCAATCAACAATTCAAAAGGATTGCGATAATCCAAGTCACTTTTCGCATTTGGAAACTCAGCATCCAAAATTTTAATCATTTCAGCTACGGTCATCCTAAACGCTCTTTTTGCTTATTCGCAAGGATTGCATTGATGTATTGCATCGATACTTTTTTATAGATCACAGCATTTCTTAAACCGTCCAAAATATCGGCTTCCGAATATTTTGATAACCATGTATTAAGAGTCATCAACTCATTTTGAGACAACAATCGTCCAAATTCCGATTCAAACACCTCAAAAATCCCTTCATTAACGTATTCATATCGAACCCCGTCTTGAAATAGTCCGTCAAGGTTAAACTCAAGGGCATCTTTCGATACCTTAATCGCAAGAATATTCTGGCGTACTAAATCATGGATTGTTTCATCCACAACTTGACTGTCTAAAGCCGTACGTTCTGCCAACAGTTCAAGCGTAATCGGAGCATCTTGTTGATTCAAGAAATCAATCATTAATAAAACTAGGGTCTGGGTAGGCGTCAGTTTCAGCGAACCCAAATTCTCTAAAATCCAATCACGGCGATTAATATAAGCCTTATTCCACCACATAACTAAAAGTCCTCCAATTCAAAAACTACGGATAAGTCATCAACATCTACAAATACTTCTTTATTTTTAGTTTTTAATACATATACAAGTTTGTCATTATAGACACCCAAACGAATTTTACGACTTGAAATGCCCATTGACTCTGCCAAATCATAAACCGGCTCATAGGTAATCATTTCATGTTCACCGAAAGCATCTAAACCTTTATTGAACCACACAATTTTAGAGCCTTCATCTTCTTTTATTTCTGTTATGTAATAAACTTGATCAAGTGAAAAACGACTCAATAAGCGAGCCTCTTCATAGCCTTTTAATTTCATCATCGCTTCAACATGTAATTGATCTTCACGTTCATAAGCACGGCGAGGTCCACCAATAAATCCTACATAGCCGATATAGATTGTCAAAACGATTAAAAAAATCAAAAATACATTTGTTGAAAATGCTTTAACTCTATTTTTCATGTTCACACCTCAATCATTATTTTACCATAATTACAATGAAAACGGCGGACATTCCACTGGAATTTCTTGAAATCAAACTTCTTTTTATCACGGTGCCACTTCGATAATTTATGCGTAAAAAAAAACTGAATTGCTTCAGTTATTTTTTCTTAAATTTAAGGATGCCTTTTCGTTCTAATACACTTGCAACCAACCCACTTGATACAACAGCAAGTGCACCAGAAAGTCCCCAAGTAGCTGTAACATAAGCATTATCGACGTGATCAAAACCGACAACGGACCATTCGATATTTTTGTCGACATCTAGATTATAAAAACCTTGTTTCCCTTTAGAATTGATACCATAGAGCAACTGTGATTCATCTTCTAAATCCCAAGCTTTATAAGTTTGTTTAAATTTCAACTCTGGATCAATTTCAAGAATTTTTTTATCCAAGTCCAAGGTATGGTCAACATACGTCGCTTTATTAACCTTTTCATGGTCACTACCATTTGTTGTTGATTGGATAAAGAATGGTTCTTTCTCAGAACGCATCATCATAACCGCATCCCCGAGATAGGCATCATCGTTGCTGAATACACGCCATGATGCTTCGCCATTCTCAAGACTTAACATCGCTTTTAGATTACCGTTACCAAACCCATTGATTTTTTGGTCCCCAATTTTGATTTCGGCTTGTTTAAATCCAATTGATTCCATGTAGCGATCTAACATCTCATCTTCATAAACCGTCACATCGTGGTCATCAACCTTTACGACTGTGGGTTCATCTAAATTACGTTTTAATGTGACTTTATATTCCTTCACGACATCCTCTTGAGCACCACGAACGGTGATAACATGCTCTTTTACGTCATCTTTGAATTCATACTCTTTGTCAAACGTTAAGGTAACATCATTGCCGGTTGAGGCAACATCTAAAAGAACTTTATTGACACGTTTAGGTAATGTATACTCGTATTCTGTTTTACCTTCTTCGATTTTTATTGTCTTTAACGTTTCACCATAAAGTTTGGTATCACTGGAAATAATATCGATAGACTCAACTAAAAATGATTTCGCAATTTCTTCCTTGCGCTCTTTTTCTGCTTGTTCAGCTTCTTCTTTGAGTTCTTCAGGTGTCTTTGATGGCGCTTCTGCACCACCTTGACTTGACCCACCTGATGACCCACCAGTCGAACCTCCTGTTGACCCTCCTGATGATCCACCGTTTCCCGATGAGTTTCCCCCACCTGAAGATGCAACGATTGCAACTTCTTTCGATCCTCCAATTGAGAATTCTGAAGCATTCGCCGACGTCGTTGCAGCAACACCAGAGACTGAGATCACAACCGTTCCACTTGATCCCGCAGTTACAGAAATACTCGCACTTTCAGTTTTACTCTCTCCACTTCCAAACGCACCACTGGATGTTTCACCGCCCGCACTACCGTTTGATACAGACGTATTATATGAAAAATACGCAGTTTCGCTAGCACTGAATGTGAGTGTATAATACCCAGTTTCTCCGGGCGCAAGTGATGAAGGTCCTGAGATAGAAATGCTGCCACTTGCGGCATGAACTGTATTCGCATTAAACGGTAATAAGAGGACCGTCATGAGCCCCACAACAACTAATTTTAATATTTTTTTCATGATTCACCTCTAGTTTAAATTACTATTTCCTAATAAATGACTTTTAATCATCGCTAAATCTAATAATGAAATTTTACCATCACCATTAACGTCAGCTCGTTTAAAACTGTCACCACTGAGTTTTGAATTACCTAATAGATGACTTTTGACCATCGCAAGATCGATGAGTGATATTTTCCCATCACCATTCACATCTCCACGTTTTAGATTTGCTTCGTTATGCAACTTACCCGCTACGATTTTAACTTCACTCCCTTTTACATAACCATAGTTATGATTTTCATTATAGGGTGTTTTAAAAGGTCTTGTCTCAGTATCCCAAGGCATTAAGTCACGATTTGAGGTTAATAATGGATCTGCAGCAATTTTATACCACACCTCTGATCCTTTCTTAATCTCATCAAGAATTAATACATGTTGTCCTGTAACGTTTAATTTGTAGATTGAAGCAGAACTTCCATTTGCCTCTTTATAAACTGATGGTGTTCCACTTGATGTCACCAAACCGATGGTATATTGCTTGTAATCTTTCATACCAATATACCAATCCATGATGTAGAAATACTCTGCAGCTTTCTCGCCCCAAAATGGATCTGATGAATACTTAACGTTAATACCACTTTGTTTATCCCCTAGATAACCGCCATAGTAATTCGCTTCCGTAACATCCATATAATGCCAGTTCAAGAAATGGGTCATATGGTTAGAAATGGACATCCCAATACTCTCATAGACAGTCGCCGATTCAGGTGCAGAATCATAGGCTGAATGCCCAAATATATTTTTATCTTTTAAGGCAATATTACTTCGTCCCCATGCCGACTCATTTACTGCAGTTCCAAATGTAATTAGAGGGTTAATCCCATACTTTTTCCCTTCATTTATAAAGTGACTTTCCGAGCCAACCAATAGTGACTCATGTGGCTGTAAATTCTCAACCTCAGTTACTTTAGGTGAAGGGGCTGCGGTATAACCCTTGCGTGCTAAATATTTATTGATATCTTGCGCAGTAACGGATGATTTTGCACGATTTGATAAATATTGATAGTAGTTATACCAAGGATTTGAAGCATTGACTGCCGCGGCATTTTTATTAAGTTTTAAATCCGCAACCATGGTCTTGAGATTTGTGTAAAAATAATGACCATCTGCCGAATAATAATTGACCCCTTGACGTAAAAAACTTGG
Source organism: Erysipelothrix sp. strain 2 (EsS2-7-Brazil) (assembly GCF_016617655.1). Taxonomy (NCBI): domain Bacteria; kingdom Bacillati; phylum Bacillota; class Erysipelotrichia; order Erysipelotrichales; family Erysipelotrichaceae; genus Erysipelothrix; species Erysipelothrix sp. strain 2 (EsS2-7-Brazil). The sequence continues at coordinate 57,897 of NZ_SCFT01000005.1, read as the reverse complement.
TGCTGGTCCAAGAAGAATTGATGCTGCATTCGTTTGATTTGCACCACGACTGATATAGTGAACCAATTCGTTATCTCCATTCACTTTATACATATTCATGGATTTTGCTTCATCGAAACTATATTCTCTAAAGTTCGAAGCATTAACCCAACCTATAGCGCCAGCAATTTGAACTTTATAACGATTGTTTTCTTTGCCATAAAACGGAAAGGCACCACTGTAAAGGACTCCATCTGAAAGATACGTACGTGCTGCTTCCCCTGTTGAATTATTGTATAGAAGAATGGTAGATTTTCCCGATCCATTGGGTTCAATAATCCCCTCTGTACGTTGTGCACGGGCTCCAGAAGAAAAATTCCGCATTTGATTTAATACGGTTACTGTTTCATTGTCTTCACCACCTAAGGATGGGACATCTGGATTTTCATTCAAATCAATTTCCCCCAAATCCTCTTCATCACGAAGCTGTTCAATTTCAGGATCAAGTTCTTGTGTAAATCCCTCCAACCCTTTATGGTCCGCATACGTCGATGCACTTGAATTTACCCCCACAAATCCTAAAATCACAGCACAAATTATCAGTTTTAAGAGTTTCTTTTTAAGTTTAAAACGTTTCATTATTACCCACCGCCTTGGAATAAAATATACCATAATTCCCTCACAATCACAATTGAATGGGTGCATCATGAACAATATTTCACATACGCACATACTTGAATTTACTATAAGTTTATATGTGGATAGTGTAGAATAATCTTAGGAGGTAATTATGACAAACGAAAATTCAATGAAGCACATGATTAAACTTTCTTTTAAAGAAGAAGTTCTTAACTGTGTCTCGCACGGAATCATGGCGCTCGCACTTCTTATAAGCCTTCCCTATGTTTCCATTCATGCATATCAAGATGGTGGCGCACTCCTTGCTACTGGAGAAGCGGTATTCGTAATTTCATTATTCTTTATGTTTTTAGGATCTACCCTTTATCATTCAATGGAGTATGGTTCAAATCATAAGTATATCTTTAGATTTCTGGATCACAGTTTTATTTTTGTGGCAATCGCTGGAAGTTATACTCCAATAGCACTTTATGCCATTGGCGGTACATTTGGAATTGTGATTGTTCTAATTCAATGGCTTATGGTAGTATTAGGAATTCTTTATAAGGCTCTGGCTAAGAATGCTAAGCCATCCATTACAGTTGGGATTTATCTAGTGATGGGATGGACTGCTGTCGTCTTAATTCCACGCTTACTAGAAAATACAACGCCCTTATTTCTCGGACTGATTGTCCTTGGTGGTGTCTTGTATAGCATTGGGGCATGGTTTTATATGCAAAAAGATAAACAGTATTATCATTTTATTTGGCATTTATTTATTAATTTAGCGTCGCTTGCGCATTTTATCGCAATTGTATTCTGTATGGCATAAAAAAAGAGCAGATTAATCATCTGCTCTTTTATATGGGCAATCAAAGACATATTCTTGATCTGCATCCACAACACGTCTCATATCGCCATCCGCGACATAATCATGTTCATGCATCCATTCTGCAATTCCCGTATGAACATCCACAAATGAATCCGCAACTATACGTATCAACTCATCGGGTTTCTCTTGAACAAACTTAATCGGTCCAAGGTCTTCAATCGGCTCTTTCACAGCAATGAAAAGCTTAACATCAACAAGTTCGATACGGTCTTCTGAATCATATGCCACTGTATAGTTATATTCTGGCTCTGTTAGTTCTACATTAAGACGAATCAACTCATTGCGTAATGAATCAATTGCTTTTAAGTATAGATCACGAGAATAATCGGGTACCGTAATCTCCATTGTAGCCAGCCACATTTTATCTAATGAAAGTTTTTCAATCTTATACGCCATAAAATACTCCTTTTTACCATTATAACATAAAAAAAGGCTCTTGCCTTTTTTTAACTTAAATCAACTTCTGTTACCCAATAAGTTTACGAATATCGTTGAACATTATGAATACAAAGAGCGCCATAATCATTGCAACGCCAAGAGACATAATGGCATTTTCAATTTTTTCTGGAATCGGTCTTCGAATAATCATCTCGATAAGGGTTAAGAGCGCACGTCCACCGTCCATTACAGGAATCGGAACAAGGTTGATAACCGCTAAACTTACGGATAATTGTGCAATAAGGCTCAAGAAGAAAATAAATCCTTGACTTGAAATTTGAGATGTTACTTGGTAAATCCCAATTGGACCACCCACAGCATTGAGACCCACACCATGAACAAGTCTGCTTAGTACAAAACCAAGTTGCTGGATAATTGTTCCCAGCATTGTAAAGCCCATCATGATCGATTCAAAAAACCCTAAATCGCGATGTTCACCACTAACTGCTTGAACACCAATGAGATACCGTTCTTCTTCTTTATTGAATTCAGGTTTTAGTTTTGTATCAACTTCTTGACCATCTCGCATTACCGTAATGGTAACTTCATGATCTTCATAAACCATAATACTCGTAACGAGCTGATTAAAATCATGAGGAATCACGACTTTCCCATCATCAAATGTTAGTTTTGTAATTTCATCTTGAACGCGTAGTCCAGCCTTTTCTGCCGGTGACCCTTCCGCAACACCTGCCACAATGGGTTTGGGTGCATCAACCGTACCGAGATGCATTGAAAGCCCTGTGAAAATCACGAACGCTAACACTAAATTCATAAAGATACCGGCAAGCATCACAATAAGACGCTTCCAAGGTTTAATCCCAACAATGGTTCGTTCACGTTCGACACCAAAGTCCGCTTCACCTGGTTCACCAGCCATCGATACAAATCCCCCTAAGGGCAATGCACGAATTGAGAAACTGGTTTCCCAATTTTCTTTCTTATATTCGAAAACTTTAGGTCCCATTCCAATTGCGAATTCATTACAATAGACGCCAAAAGCCTTTGCCGCCATAAGATGACCTAATTCATGAATGAATACAATCAATCCCATAACGAGAACAAAATAAAATATATTAAGTAATACTTGCATGCAAACCTCCTATACAAAGATTGTAAGTATAATATTGAATGTCAAGAGTGCGAAAATCACACTATCAACACGATCCAAGACACCCCCATGACCTGGGAATATATAGCCAAAATCCTTAACATCAAAATGGCGTTTAATTGAGCTAAATGCTAAATCGCCAATTTGACCAATAAAAGGGATTATAAGTGACCCTGCAATGACAGCATTTAAGGGTACGTAGTTAAGAATAAATACTGAACCAAAGATAAAGGATAATATTGCGGACATCGCATAACCGATCACCGCACCTTCAATCGTTTTCTTTGGAGAAATCCGCTCAATGAGTTTATGCTTTCCAAATAGCATACCTCCAAAATACGCAAACGTATCAGTTAGGTATGTAGCAAGAAGTACATAAATAAATACAAACTTATCATAGTTCAATACTACGCTCACAGCTTGCACCGCAAGAACTAACATCATTATGAGGATAAACATATAGGAAACATTATCAAAGGTAAACCATTCGAAAAATACCGTCAGTGCAAAAAGCGTCATGATTAAGACAGCAGTATAGGATGGCAGATAATCGGCTTGAATTAAGCCACCTGTTATGGTAAATGCGATGATTATAGGGACAATAACGGGCTTTAATCGCGATTTATTGAGAAGATATATTTCATATGCTCCCAAAAGAATTAAACCCATGATTAAAGTAAAAAGAGCCCGATTCCCTGCAAATAAGGCTGCACCAAAAACAGCGACTAATACAATGGCAGTGGTTATGCGCTCTTTCATACTAAAGTCCTCCAAATCTACGATTTCGTTGATTGAAATCCTCTACACACGACTTAAACATTGGACGATCAAACTCTGGCCATTGAACATCTACAAAGAGAAGTTCCGCATACGCTAATTGCCACAATAAGTAATTCGAAAGTCGACGATCGCCTCCTGTACGAATTAAGAGATCAACAGGGGGTAATCCAAACGTATCTAAATACGATTCAAATACTGTTTCCGTAACAGTTTCAATACCTTCATCCACAATTGATTGGGCCGCCCGAACGATTTCATCACGTGAACCATAATTCAATGCGAAATTAAGAATTAATTTGTTATTATCTTTTGTGCGTTCAACCGCATTATCCATTACCTTACGCGTACGTGCAGGAATTTTCGTAAGATCACCAATTGTTCGGATCTTAATGCCCTTTTCCATCAATTCATTTAAAAACTTTTCAAAAAACACAGCCGGTAATTTCATCAGATAATCGATTTCTTTTTGAGGACGTTTCCAGTTTTCAGTCGAAAATGCATACAAAGTAATGACCTCAACACCCAAATCTAAGGCTTCCAAAGCAATATCACGTACATTCTCACTCCCGTAGTAGTGACCGAATGTACGCTCTTTTTTTTGCTTTGTTGCCCAACGTCCGTTGCCATCCATAATGATGGCCACATGTTTTAGGCTATTCATAATTAAATTGTCATGATTTCCTTAACTTTATCTTTTGAAATCGCATCAATTTTCTTTGTAATATCATCTGTAAGTTTTTGGACATCATCAAGAAGACGTTTTTCTTGATCTTCTGGAAGATCTTCAAGTTTCTTAATTTCATCATTTAAATCTCGACGAACATTACGTGCAGCTACTTTTGCATCTTCTGCTAAAGTACCAACTTGTTTTGAAACTTCTTTACGTGTTTCTTCAGTTAATTGAGGTACATTAATACGAACCACCGTACCATCATTTTGAGCAAGTAACCCTAGGTTACCGTTATTAATTGTATGTTCAATTTCTTTAAGTGCAGATGGATCAAATGGCTTGATTACCAATTGACGCCCTTCGACTACTGAAATTTGAGCAATTTGTTCAATGGGTGTTGCTGAACCATAATAGTCAATTGACACCCCATATAACATTGACACATTCGCACGGCCTGAACGTAAACCGCCTAAGCGTGTCTCAAAGTTTTCAATTACTTCGTCCATTAAAAGACGACCATCGTTAATGATTGATTGCATCTTTATTTTCCTCCCTTAGATACACGTGTTGCTACTGCTTCACCTTTTACTGCTTTTATTATATTATTTTTTTCATTCATATTAAATACAATTAAATCAATATCATTATCCATACACATCGATGTTGCAGTTGTATCCATGACTGCAAGTTCTTCTTGAATTACATCCATATAGGATAAGCTATCATATTTTAAGGCATCTGGATTAACTCTTGGATCTGAATTATAAACACCATCCACACCATTTTTTGCCATTAAAATAACATCAGCTTTAATTTCTGATGCACGTAGTGCAGCAGTAGTATCCGTTGAAAAGTATGCAGAGCCTGTACCCGCACCAAATACGACAACACGTCCTTTTTCTAAATGACGGATTGCACGACGTGGAATAAAGGGTTCTGCGACCTTAGTCATATCAATTGCTGTTTGAACGCGTGTTTCAACACCGTTGCGTTCTAAAGCGCCTTGGATTGCTAAAGCGTTGATTACTGTGCCCAACATTCCCATGTAGTCAACTTGCATGCGATCAATACCTAAATCATCAGCCATACGACCTCTTACAAAGTTTCCTCCTCCGACAACAATAGCGACTTCGACACCATCGTTGACGATTGTTTTAATTTGTTCTGATAAATCATCGAGAACGATCGGATCAAATATTTCTCCATCTTTTGATAGAGCTTCACCGCTTAATTTTAACAATACGCGTTTGTACATGTTGCACGTCCTTTCAAAAAGGACACAGTAACTGTGTCCTTATATCATTAATTAAACTTGAGCTGCTTTTGCAACTTCAGCTGCGAAATCTTCTTCGCGTTTTTCAATACCTTCACCAACTGCATAACGAATAAATGATTCTACGTTAGCATTTGCTGATTTAAGTACTTGTGAAACCTTAGCTTTACCATCTTTAAAGAAGATTTGGTCAACTAAAGAGATGTCTTGCATTGATTTGCTTACACGTCCCTTGATGATTCCAGCAACTACTTGTTCTGGTTTATTTGAAAGTGATTCGTCATTTTTAACGATTTCAACTTGAATGTTTGTTTCATGATCAATGATTTCTGAAGGAATTTCAGCTTGTGATACATATTGTGGAGACATTGATGCAATTTGCATTGCCATGTCTTTTGCTAATTCATCATCTGCGTTCTTTAGAACTGCTAATGCTGAAATTTTTCCACCCATATGCATGTATTCACCGAATACTTCATCATCTGATTTTTCAACGATTGCAAATCGACGTAATGTAATTTTTTCTCCGATTGTAGCTGTTGCAGCAACAACTAAATCTGATACTGTTTGTCCATTAACATCAACTGCTAAAGCTGCATCTAAATCTGCAGGATTAGCTTCAAGAAGTACGTTGCTTAATGTATCAACGAGTTCTACGAATTGATCATTCTTAGCAACAAAGTCTGTTTCTGAGTTTACTTCGATAACAATACCGCGGTTTCCCTTAACAGTAACCTTTGTTGTTCCTTCAGCAGCAATACGACCTGATTTCTTTTGAGCATTTGAAATACCTTTTTCTCGTAACCAGTCAACTGAAGCTTGAATATCGCCTTCAGTAGCTTCAAGAGCTTTCTTACAGTCCATCATTCCAGCTCCAGTAAGATCACGAAGTTCTTTAACTAACTTTGCACTAATCATCTTTACGCCTCACTTTTTTCTGTTTTTGTTTCTGTTTTTGCTTCTACTTTTTCATCACGGTTATTTGTTGGACGGTCATTACGTGTATAACGTTGTTGACGACGACGATCATCGCGTTTACGACGTTCTTCGAAACGTTGACGACGACGACGGTCATTTTCAGCAGCTTGTTGTTCTACATTAACGATAACGTCTTCCATTGTGATATCTTCAACATCTTGATCTTGATAAGCAACTTGCAATACGCCACCTTTTGGTTCGATCATTGCATCAGCCATTAATCCTACGATTGTACGGATTGCGCGGATTGCGTCATCGTTACCAGGAATTGCGTAATCAACTGCATCTGGATCACAGTTTGTATCAACGATTCCAAATACTGGGATTCCTAATTTACGTGCTTCAGCAACAGCGTTAGCATCTTCAATTGGGTCTACCACAAATAATGCATCTGGAAGTTTCTTCATTTCTTTAATTCCACCTAAGAAGTTTTCTAGACGGTCTTTTTCTTTAAGTAATAATGACACTTCTTTTTTAGTATAAACATTGATTGATCCGCTGTTTTCCATTTCTTCAATTTCAACTAAACGACGAATTGATTTTTGGATTGTACGGAAGTTTGTTAATGTACCACCTAACCAACGTTGGTTGATAAAGAATGATCCACTACGTAATGCTTCTTCTAATACGATTGTTTGAGCTTGTTTCTTTGTACCTACAATTAAAAGTTTACCGCCTTTTTCTGCGATATCTTTCATTGCCGCATATGCTTCATCAAGTTTTTCTTGAGTTTTATTTAAATCGATAATGTAAATACGATTCTTTGCAGCATAAATATATGGTTTCATTTTTGGATTCCAACGACGTGTTTGGTGTCCATAATGAACTCCGCTTTCTAATAATTTCTTCATTGTCACAACTGACATAACTAAATTCCTACCTTTCCGTTAGTCCTCCATCATTTCTAAAGTAGACAACTCATCGTGAGCACGGGGTCTACGAATCCATGATGTGTGAATTAGGCATTCTTTTGATGCCATTGTTTATTTTATCATAATGTCCTTGCTTAAACAAGGCTAAATCACGATTTATCCTTGTCAAAATCCGTGATAAATTGTTCCAATCGATCAAGGCCTTTTTCAAGTACATCCATAGGACTTCCATATGAAATTCGAATAAATCCTTCAGTCCCAAAATAGATTCCAGGGATGGTTACCAACCCATATGCTTCCGCAAGTTTCGTGGCAAAAATTTCCGAAGGCATCCCAAACCGTTGAATCGAAGGAAAGACATAAAATGCACCTTCTGGTTTTACATACTGAAGCCCCATTGCATCCAAGCGTGCTAAAACATACGTTCTACGTTTTGCGTAGGCATCGACCATATACTGTGTATCCACATCCAATGCAGCAATACATGCCGGTTGGGAGAAACTTGAAATTCCAGTTACAAGATTTTGATGAAGACGATGCATCAACTCGATTAAGTGCGCTTCACCCAAAACGTACCCTACACGCCATCCAGTCATTGCATGCGACTTTGAAAAACTCTGCGTAATAATGATTTGGTCTTGAATTGATTCATCCATGCGTAATGATGGAATATTTCCTTCATACAACATTGAACGATACACCTCATCGACAATTACATAAATATCTGATCGTTTTGATAGCACCTCACGGATTGCTTGAATGCTTGCTTCATTATAAACGACCCCAGTTGGATTATTGGGTGTTGCGAAAAGGATTGCACGAGTGCGTGGTGAGATGACCTTCTCAAGCATCGCTGATGTAACTTGAAATTGTGATTCACTGGTATCGAGAAGTACCGGTTTTGCTCCCGCTAGTGTAACTTGCGTTTGATATAACGGAAAACTGGGTGTGAAAATCACCACTTCATCCCCTTCCGTCACAACCGACCAAATCGCCAACGTTAATCCTTCCGTTGCACCATTAGTGATAATCACATTATCAGTTTTGTAAGGATGGATGTTAAATTGTGATTCATAACGAGCGATCGCATCGCGCAAATCAAGATTACCAATCGCTGGTGGATAATGCGTTTCATTACGCGTCAATGCATCCACTGCCGCTTGTTTAATTATTTCAGGTGTATCCAAATCCGGTTCACCAATCGTTAGAAATATCATATCTTCACGACCTTGAAAACGCGCTGAAAACTGACGTATACCACTTAGGGTCAAAGCCTCAATCCTATGCTTCATCCACATACCTCCAATCGCTTGTTTTATAAATTGCATATAAAGGAACTTCTTTACCGTTAATGAACAGTGTTGTTTTTCCAAAAGCATTTTCACGTTGGCCGTTCCAAGAATTGAACTGACCAAATAGACGCGTCACAATTGTCCCTAACCATACATAATCAGTTAATTCACCCACAACAACAATCTTATCCGGATGAATCGATTCAATTTCTTGACGGACAACACGACACAACTCCGGTTTTTCAATCTCATAGACATCCATTAATTGTTCATTGGGAAATCCTTTTCGCAAATCCAAATATTCAAAATCACGGTTTAAATCGGTAAGCTCTTGCTTCACGGAGTCCCGATCACTGATAACTAATAATTTCATGATTGACCTCTTTTCTCTTTAGTATTATTTTATCATAGAACTTCTAAAATCAAGTCATCAATCCTCTGCCTTATACATTTTTCAGTTGTTTTTTACCCATTTCAGTCTATTTTGTCGTATGATTAATTAAACTTATATTGAGGTATTCTTATGAAACAAAAAATTGTCCTAACACTTCTGATCCTAGCCATGACACTTCTTCCCATAAACGCTGCGGGAAATCATGATTTAATTCCGATCTACGATTTAGATCTGCAGAGTCAAAATTACATCCTTGTTGATTCCAATACAGGTCAAACACTCGCCGAAAAAAATCACGACACACCGATTCACCCTGCTTCCATCACAAAAGTCCTAACGGTCATTACCGCAATTGAAGCATTGGGCGATACATCACTTGACACGATTTATACCTTGCCCCCCGAGGTTTTTGAGGGCTTGGATCCCATCGCCTCTGTTGCCGGATTTCAAGAGGGAGATGCATTAACACTCAATGACCTGCTTCACGGAATCATGTTACCTTCCGGAGCTGATGCGACACGGGCTATGTCAACCTATCTAACACAAGATCCCGAAAAACTCGTGGAAAAAATGAACCGACTCGCACAACGCATTGGAATGAAAAACTCCCACTTTGTAAATACGAGCGGCCTTGATGATCCAAAGCACCTAACAACGTTAGATGACCTTGCATTACTGTTAAGGTATTCATTAAAAAACCCCACATTCGAAACTATCTATAAAACCGAAACCTACCTTACATCATCAACCCCTACTCATCCCAACGGCATCGCACTCACTAACGAATCCTTAAGTGTTGCACACCAAAAAGGCTATACGATGATTAAAGGGGCAAAATCCGGGACAACCGATCTCGCAGAACGTGCACTTTCAAGTGTTGCAGAAGATGCATCACAATCCTACATTTTCATTTCAACCAATGCCCCTTTTGAAAACAGGCTGTATACTCAGATTATCGACCACGGAACCGTCTATCAACACGTCCTTGAACATTATCGTTATGTTCCTTTATTGTATAAAAACACAACCATTCAAACCATCCCAATTAAACACGGGCGATCCGATTTTGATATCTGGTTCGAAGACGATATCATGAGCTACTTACCCAAAGATTATGATCAAGACGACATCAAAATCGAATTTATCCCAAGTCAGAAAGAATTTGAGGCTCCCATCTCAGAAGGTATGAAGATGGGTGAAATTCGTTTCTCTTACAAAGGAAAAACACTTCTTGAAAAAGAAATCATTAATGATGAAGTAATAAAAATTTCCTATCTTCAGATTGCTTTTGAAGCGATAAAAATCATCGGTTTTATCTTAGCCGTTGGATTCGGGATTCTCGGGATTGTCTATCTAATTTATCGACAATGGAAAGATTACCGTGACCATAAGTACTATCTTAAAAAATTAGATCGACGCTCTCGAAAAGAATAGAAAAAAGGAACCTTTAATCCATGACCCGCACACCAAATCTTGAAAAGATTCGGTATGGCGGTTCACAAAGGTTCCTTTTTTTATTTTTCTTCCGCAACAACTTCTTGAAGCAATTTCGCCTCTGTCGGGGTAAGATTTCTACTTTCCAAAAGATCTGGACGAACACGGTATGTCTTACGCAATGATTCTTTTAAACGATACGTTTCGATATTCGCGTGATGTCCGCTCATTAGCACTTCAGGAACATCATGCCCTTTGTAAGAACGAGGTCGCGTATAATGTGGATATTCCAAGAGTCCATCACTAAAAGAATCATCTTCATGGGATTCCTTGGTAATTACACCATCAACAAGACGAATCACAGAGTCAGCAATAACCATCGCTGCAGTTTCTCCGCCCGTAAGCACATAATCTCCAATAGACATTTCCATATCAACATATGAGCGAATGCGTTCATCAAACCCTTCATAATGGCCACAAACCAAGATTATGTGTTGCTCCTTACTTAAGTCATACGCCAAGGATTGCTTTAAAGTCTTCCCTTGAGGCGTTAACATAATCACTAAAGAATCCTTGGTACGGGTTGCTTCAATTGCATCAATTACCGGCTGACACATTAACACCAATCCTGCGCCACCACCATAGGGATAATCATCAACACGATTGTGTTTATCTTCGGTAAAATTTCGCATATCCACAACATCGATTTGAATTAAATCACGTTCGATGGCTTTACTGATAATGGAAGACTCCACAAACCCGGTAAACATTGACGGAAAAAGGGTCAAAATACTTACACGCATTAAAGTCCCTCCATCCAGTTAATATCAATACGCTTCGCTTGCGTATCAACTTTTTTAATAAATCGTTCCACAAAAGGAACTAAAATATCACGATCTTCAGCCTGAATACGCAATACAGGATGTGCAGGTGTTTCCATTACTTCAGTTACAATCCCTAACTTAACATCATCAGAAAACACGGTGCAGTCCTCTAAATCGATGAAATAATATTGATCCTCTGGGAGTTCATGTTGAGATTCTCGGTCGATCGATATCTCACCTTTATGGAAAAACTCAACATCATTAAGCGAATTCAGTCCCTCAAACTTTATCAGAATGGATCCGTGATGACGGCGGAACGACTCAATAACGTAATCCGTTGATTTCCCACCCAGTTTGAAATGAACGCGTTGACCAGGAGCAAAACGCTCCTCCACAAAGTCAGTCTTCGGTGCAACTTTTAATTCGCCCTTAATACCAAAGGGCTTTTGAATAATACCAATAATAATATGTTCCATATAACCTCCAAAAAAAGGATGTATTGCTACATCCTTAATATGATTCAAATTTAATTGAAATACGTTGATCAAGGACACGAGAACCAATTGCCATTGTTTGACGAATTGCATGTGCCATCGTCCCTTGTCGTCCAATTAAACGAGCAATATCTGCGCTATCCGCATAGATTGCAAGAATAATTTCATTTTCATCTAAGCTCGGTAACCTTTTGACACTCAAACTCTTCTCTTCCTCCACAAGTGGAAGAACTAAATCATAAAGAATATCTTCAACCGGTTTCATGATTATTTCGCTAATTTTGATTCGTGGTAACGAGTCATGATTCCTTCTTTTGAAAGAATGCTACGAACTGTGTCTGATGGTTGAGCTCCAACTGATAACCATTTTAATGCTTTTTCTGCATCAACTTTAACTTCAGCTGGTGAAGTTGTTGGATCATAGTATCCAACGATTTCGATGAAACGTCCATCACGAGGTGCGCGTGAATCTGCTGCAACAATTCGGTATGAAGGTTTTTGTTTTGAACCCATTCTTCTTAAACGTAATTTAACTGCCATGTGTATAGCCTCCTATTAATTTTAACGTATTTGTTAATTTCCTTGTTAAGTATATCATAACAGGAAGTGGTGTCAAGTGTTTTTACTTGACACCCTTTGCTTTATAGAAATTTCGATTATCAAGTGCAAACATACGCGTACTAAATTCGCCTTCCTCAAGGTCATCGTAGAACTTTTCAAACATATTGGTACGTGCATCAATGTTATCAATAAAGGTTAACATCTCCGCTTCTTTAATCATCGGTAATACGGGTGAACCGTATTCTAATTTCCCGTGATGCGATAAAATCATATGACGCAATAACAACACTTGCTCTGTATCGTGATAGCCAAGACGGGTTGCTACTTCTACAAAGTTTGAGTGTTCAATAGAAATATGACCCAATAATTTTCCTTTAGCACTGTATTCACTCAACATCGCTGCTGTATATTCCTCAATCTTACCCATATCATGCAGAATTACACCTGCAAGTAATAAATCGCGATTATAAATTGGATACAGGTCACAAATGCTGTTGGCAAGTTGACACATCCCAAACACATGCGTTGCAAGGCCTCCAACAAAATCGTGATGGTTACGCGTTGCAGCGGGATATTGGTAAAATTGCTCCCCACAATCCTCAAGCGATGCTTCAACCAATTCTTTTATGATTGGATCCTCAATTTGATCTTTAAATCCATTTATTTTTTCTTTTAAAAATTCAATATCATATTTGGATGCGTTCACAAAATCACTCAATACATATTCAGACTGTTCTTTAATTTCAATGCTGTGAATTCGCAATTGTAAGCTTTGACGATACTGAAGGACATCGCAATGCACTACTCCAATTAAACCTACTTGAATCAATAATTCTTGTTCTGGTTTGACATCCCAGATCTTTCCTTCAATTTCTCCGGTATCATCTTGCAAAGTAATCGACATATAGGGAGCACCATTTTGTGTCACGCCTTTTGTATAACGTGAAATCAACAACGGCACTGTATTTTTTTGACCGGCTTCAAATTCTTTAATCTTCATTTTCATACTCCTCCAGAACACGTGCAATCATTTCGTAATCATAACCACGTGATAATGCATGTCGTACAACACGATTTCGTGTTTCACGGGCGTCATATTTACGAGCATAACGTGCAGTGCTTTTTTCCATAACTTTTTTAAGACTTTCAAATTCATCGGTCTCATCAAATTCATCTTTAATCAAACGACCCACAATATCGTTAATCACTTCAAATCCATAACCTTGACGTTGGAGATGTTGACGCAATTTTGACTCACGTTGACGGCTCGAGCCATCCCTTAAAGTCTTCATAAAGGTCTCAGCCCGGCGTACACCACGCTCTGTATAGTCATCGTAGTCTTCATCTTCTAAAGCAGCCAAGATGCGATCTGCTTCAAACCCACGTTTACGCAAGTCTTCAACGATACGCTGATTTCCTCGCATTTGTTCACGATGATAGTCTACTTTATCTCTAAAGTAACGATCATCATCAATAAAACGTCGACGCTTTAGCAATTCAATAACAATATCAACTTGCTCTTGAGTCAGTTCAAGTTTTTTATGCAAATATTCCGACATTTCAAACGAGGTATAATCTTTGACTCCAATTCGCGATAACGCTAACTGGTACGCTTCATAAACGGCTTGATCATCCTCAATCTCATTTAGCTCATTTCGTGACAACTCGCGACCCACCTCGATTCCTCTCCGTTCAAACACATAGTGATCAATCACCATGCGCTCATCACTATCTTTTGATTCAAAATCAATAAATACTTCATCTCCCACTTGTTCGATTGCTGTAACAACATAACGTCCAAAGTATGTATCAATGGCACGTTGGTATACGGTCAGTACACTGTCTGCAAACTTCGAACTATCAAAGGTTGATGCTTTTTCAAGTGCATTCGTTTTAAATTGATCTAGAAGGTCTTTATCTGATTGTAGAAGATGCTGCGCTTTGTCTGCGAACTCTTCAGATGACTCAAATAAATATCCCGTCTCATCATCAACAATAATCCCCTCAAGTGGTTTATCAGGGCGTGCAAAGACACATAAACCACATGCTAACGCTTCAATATAGGTTAATCCTTGTGTTTCTGTTAATGACGCCGAAATAAACGCATCCGATACATGATAAAAATTCACAACATCTGTGGAATCCACGGGTCCAACAAAAATGACTGCATCTTGGATACCAAGTTTCTGTGTTTGATGTAAAAGATCTTTATCCGAAGGCCCACCACCAACAATTAAGAGTTTCGCTTCGACATCCCTTTTTAAAAGTTCAGCAAACGCATCAATAACAACATCTATGCTTTTTTCTTTGGCCAGACGACCGATATATACAAATGTTGGTTGTGTTCCTAAATTATAGGATTCACGAATTTCTCGAATCCGTGTTTCATTCCGAGTCGCAAACCGCGTCAGATCCAAACCCGTAGGAATTACGGCAATCTCTTTACGAATATCATAACCAAGCAACATTTTCTTAGTTTTCTCAGATGGCGAAATAATCACTTGAGCTTGCTTGGTAAACATACGGCTCATCTTCGCGATCGCCTTTCTTGAAAGCTGATCAACGGACTTAAGCCCTAATAGATTTACATAATGGGTATAATCTTCATAAGTCGTATGATAGGTTGAGACAAGCGGTAAGTGAAGGTTCTTCGCAACAAGACGTGCAAACATCCCCACACCAAACTCTGAATGAACATGAAGCACATCCAAATCCATTTCTTCTATAACACTCATTGCTTGAATATGTAACGGACTGCTCATGACATAACCATATAAAAATTTCAATTCTAAACCCGGCAGTCGTAATACGCCATCTTCATAAGTCGTGCTTAAAATTGACGGTTGGTTTGTTATCACAAAAACATTATGTCCTTGCGCTTCTAACGCATTTTTTAAAGTAACAATTGATGTTACTACACCATTTATATCCGGTGTATAAGTATCTGTAAATAAACCAATTCTCATCGAGAATGCCTCCTTTGGCATTTAATTTCACTGTATTAATAATAATCTAATTTAGGAAAAATATCAAAAAAAGACACCCCGAAAATGGGGTGTTCATTAATAAAGGACCACACATTCTTCTGAATCATCTTCACGAAGTTTTACTTTTACGGTTTCATTGAGCGATGTTGGAATGTTCTTACCAACAATATCGGCACGAATTGGCAACTCACGATGACCCCGGTCAACCAAAACAGCTAGTTGTACGCGTTCGGGTCTACCGTTATAGATAATACCATCCAACGCTGCACGAACCGTACGACCTTTAAAGAGCACATCATCAACAATAACCACAACACGATCTTGGACACTAATCGGTAAGCG
Source organism: Erysipelothrix sp. strain 2 (EsS2-7-Brazil) (assembly GCF_016617655.1). Classification (NCBI taxonomy): domain Bacteria; kingdom Bacillati; phylum Bacillota; class Erysipelotrichia; order Erysipelotrichales; family Erysipelotrichaceae; genus Erysipelothrix; species Erysipelothrix sp. strain 2 (EsS2-7-Brazil). The sequence continues at coordinate 41,958 of NZ_SCFT01000005.1, read as the reverse complement.
GAATGCTTGGTCTGATGCTTTCACATCATCACGCCAGTAACTGATATCAAGTGATGCCACAGGTACTTTAATATTTTCAAACTGATACATAAGTTTTGCCATGCGAAACGCAAGCGTGGCACCACGTGTTTCGATTCCCAACAGTACAACTTTATCGAGCCCCTTATTTTTCTCAATAATTTCGTGCGTCATTCGAATGAGCGATCGATTAATTGCACTTTCATCCATTATAGTTTTCATAATTTAACACCTCAAGAAATATTATATCAAATACCTATTGATATTGATATACGACTATGGTATTATTTGTTGGCAGTCAGTTAAATAACGTCTTGCAAAGCCTTTTTAGGGGTATAGTTCAATGGTAGAGCAACGGTCTCCAAAACCGTTAATGTGGGTTCGAGTCCTGCTACCCCTGCCAACAATATAATTACAGCCACTTATAAGTGGCTTTTTTTATTTTCACACAAATGTTCCTGCCATACATCTGCCATACAAAGTGCTTTTTGTACCCTTAAAATCAATTAATTTCACCACATTTTATCCTTTTTTCTTCTTTTCGCAAATTTGAAAATATAATATAATAAAAATATAAATTATGGAGGGGATTTTATGTGGAAATCTAACAGTAACAAAGAACGTTTAATTGCTACCATGATTATATGGGTTGGAGCTTCCATTCTCTATGGAATTCTAGGTCAAAGTGAAACATTGGCAGCTATTTTCGGTATTATTTGTATGGGATCAACCGCGTATGTTTGGATAGCTCGAAATGATAAACCTAGTGACAAAGTCGCTAAGCGCGATAAACCAAAGAAAAAACACGTAGAGCCAGATGCACGAGAAATACCTTATGCAATGACAAGTCTACGATACTTAGGTGGGGGTACTATTAATAAGGAAAAGAATGTTCCTATTATCGTCACCTCAAAAGGACTAAGATACGGTAATGAGTTTATACCTATCGAAAACATCACTGCTACAGCGATTGAAACACAGTCACAAATACTAAGCAGAATTAGCGCTACACGAATGCTGGCATTTGGTGTTTTCTCGCTTGCTATGCCAAAAAGAAAACAAATAAACCAAAACTTCCTAACAGTTGACTATGATCATGGTTTCCAATCAACACTCATATTCGAAGGAAAAAAGATTGTAAAAGTTAACTCAGCTCTAATCAAAGCAAAACAAACATCAAAATACTTAAAATAATAAAAAATTAAAACCACTCCTACGAAAAGAGTGGTTTTTTTAAAGTAAAATAAATTAGGGTATTTGTAGACGCCAGTTTGTATAATATGACTTCAATTTTCAAATGTTTTTACGCTTAATTATCAGAAAACAATGATATAACTACAGTCTTAATGTTCAGTACAATAATTCTTAATCACATCATTTATAGCTTTCAATTCTGCCATTATGTTATCTACAAATTCAACAATTTCATTTGGATGTACTATGATGTATCTATCAAGCCCTATAGATTTATTATCTATTAGCGCATTAATTTCTTCTTCTTCCATATAACCGTTTTCTATCATTTCTGCATAGTATTCATTCGTTTCTACTTCCGCTTTTCGATAATCTGAATGGTCATTATTTCCTACTCTAATATAAAATGATTCTTCTACATCGAAATCCCTATTTATTCTTTTAACCAACGAGTCACTTGGTTTTCTATTGATATCTGCAGTTATAATGCTTTTAATTGAAAAATTCATTGGCGAAGCGTAAATCGATGATTCCTCTTTCTCTTGATATCCAAAAAATACAAAATGATCTGTTTTAGTTGTGTGCATTATGCAGATAGATCTTAAATATCTCATATACCGAATATCATTAGATTTTATTTTTTTATTCTTTTTGGTAGTTATCTCTTTAGGTTCACAAAATACTGTTCCAGAATATTTTTCTAGAATTTCATAATCGAATGGGCTCCCTAACTCTTTGATATAATCTGTAATCAAATTTACATATGTTATCCAATCAGTAAACATATATGAAGAATATTTATCATTATAATCGATAATCATTCGAGCGCTATTACAGTATTCAACAGTTTCTCTAAGTCTAAGTTGAGCTGATGAGAAAATATTCCAGTAATATTTTCCTTTATGATTTCTTAACTTATTGTAGATTTTATCTCCGTGTTTCATTACTAGATTGTCTAGATTTGAAATTTCATTATCATTGATATTTAGTGAAAATTGAAGTTGTTCTTTTTTCATATTTATCTTCTCCCTTATAACTAATCATATCAAAAAAGCCACTCCCGTACGAGAGTGGCTTCTATTCTATATTCTATCTTTAATAAAGTTCGTACGTTCAATCTTTTCTAAACGTCCCTCATGTTCATTCAGTCTACGGTCCTGCTCGACATCTTTATCGTCTTTGGACTTTTGCCATTCAAGTAAGTTGTCAACGGATACCGTGAATTTCGCAATCGATACGGAGAGTTTGAAGATTGATACAATTGTTGGGATTCCTACTAGAAAGAGTAATCCAATAAATTCTGTATTGCTCATAATCTATCCTTTAAATCCAATTCCTGATTGCCACTTAATCCCTACAATTTGCGGATCAGCATAAGGAATGTTGACGATGTAGTGACCATCTGCGATTTGACGCAAGATTTTGAACTCACGATTACGAGGACTTAATCCATCAGGATATTGATATGTAAAGTCTTCGTTATAAAGCGGCACGTATCCTGCATAGTCATGAATGACAAGGGTTTGCCCTGTGTAATCTGTGACTTTGCTTGATTTCTTTCCATAGACACGTCCAACAGGTTTATCCGTAACCGTTGCACGTGTTGAATCCACAAAGATTTGTTGTTTTCCAAAATCACGTGTTTCGATACATGCTACCTGCGGATTTATCCAGTCTACAATCTCATAAGAAATCCCTGTATTGGGTTCAAGTTCCATCACTTCAATGTAGTGGCTGATATTCTGTGCAATTGGCACCACACCCATGTCATAAGTCCCATAACGTGGATAATCTTTGAGCGGTAATAGGTTAATATATTTCCCATTAACACTCTTGCTTGGCGCCGGTGCTTCATAAGATGTTGCAGGTTTAAGCGATGCCAGATAACGAATGACTTTCATACCCCATTGATGTTCCACATCCTGGATACTACGCCCATATTTGAATAAAAATCCATTGGTTCGTTCACTGTATGCGGACTCGGATAAGTATGCACGTCCATTTTCTATTTTTTCGATAAAAGCGACATGGCCATAGTCGTCAGGATCACCAGGTACCCCAAAGACAACAATACCTCCTACTTCAGGCTTATCACTGAGGACTGCACCATCCCCGTCACCCCATCGCTTCGCATCCCATCGGCAACATGGATAGTCTGGCCGAATTTTAAAAACTTCAAGCATACGTCCAAAAGCATACCAGGTACAATTTCCAAGCGCATATTTGTTCTTTAAACCACTCATGGTTCCTTGGACACTTAATGGTGCAAATTCATCATGGTAAGGGTTCATGGTGCCATTTGCGTATGAATTGTATTCAGGGAGACGATGTAAATCACTCCCTGTGGTTCGTATTTTAAATGATATCATGATGACCTCCTTCATTAATTTGCAAGGCATCTTTATGATTTAAACCTCCCACAAAGGCTTCAATCCACATCGTCAATTCCTCATCGGTAATATCAATACCAACTTGATTGAGGGTCACTTTTGCACGATGTTTTGCCATGCTTAATTTATCATCCGACAACAAATGTTCTCCCGCTACTTGCTCCACAAACATAACGGCTGCTTTCGCAATATTCGCAATTTGTTTTTGTTGTTCTAAAGATATCTTAACATTGTAGTATTTTTTCATTTTCATCCCTAAAAAACTTAAAATAATTGTTCCAGCTGTGATTAAAGTTGGACGCAAAAGATTTAGTAATTCATTTAGAAATTCACTCATGTGGTTTCACTCCTTTATCATTTGAAAGTTGTTCAAGATACGCCTTAATCGAATCCAGACGTTTAATTTCTTCGGTAATACGATCATAAGGCGCTTTCTTTTCCAGCATTTTGTTTAAAGCTTGTTGGTGTTCGCGTTCTTTTCGCTCCACAATAATTTCATCTTGTGAATAATCATATTGACTGCGTTCCACTTCAAGCGCTTTAATTTTTTGATTAATTAGGTTCAACATTATAACTCCCTCCTATTTCCAACGGCCAATTACGTGGTAATGGGCCCAAATCCAGTTTGATGTCGTGCGATATGTATACAAGGTCATTTGTGACGAACTATCGGGTTCAAATGAAACGTGTTCTTGAACATCCGGTGCAGTCGTATTTACTGAAGTGATTACCGTATACTTTGTATCGGTAAATGAGATTGGAAAACGTACAACTGCTGATCCTCGATTTTTTGCTTGGATATCGATTCTTACCCGGCCCCATACTTCTAAACGACCGCTTTGATGTTTAACATAACCACTTTCTCCGTTAAGTTTTTCTTCCTCAACTGATAATACCGTACGCCATCTACCGTAGTTCCAAACACCATTACCATCCGTCATCATAGAGCGTTGGTATTCAACACCATTTAAATCAAGATAGCTTTGCATCACATACATCCAGGGTGCATTTTTATTTGGATACTGCCCTGCTCTTAATGTGCGAACTCTAAAAATTCCTGCATAAGGACACGGTGCGTTGTATGACTTGGATGCATTTGCATTCGAACTGATGAGATAGTCTCCATCGTTATAGTAGTCGTTGAAATTTATCACACCGACACCGATTGGATATCGTCTTCGACCTGTTTCTGTATCGAGAACTTGAATTTTTTCTTTTTGATAAATATTTCCCTTAACACGCAACAAGTCTTTGTCGGATTCATTCACAACCATCCCAATTCCAACACTTGTTTCATTCCAACTCATCGTGACATTTGATGTTGGAATAAACAGCGGATAGGTTACTGTTTTTAAGCCATCAAATAGTTCAACGGTTAAAGCATATTGTTCGTGCACTAAAAAACCACTCAACAATCGGTCAAGTGATCCATTTTGGGTATATGTGTTTTCAGCTTGTGAAACACTGTTTTTAAGGATACGCACACGCAGTTTATTGTAACCAAGTTGAGTAAACTTCAATGCACCTTTAATATGAATGTAGGTCCCCAGTGTTGCAGGATTCCCAACCGAATCAGTACGGGTTTGCGATAAATTCTGAACACTTGGATAAGTATAAGGTTTTACATCATACAGATACTCAAAGCTTGCCTTACGGTTTCGCTTGGTTTCAACCGTTATGATTGCTTTCTGCTTTAATCCTGATTTCAACAGAACACCGGTAACACCACTGGTATTTGAATAGTTTTTCCCTTCGATTTGAATCGAAGTTGATTTAACGCTCGTTCCTATTGGTGCATTCGGTTTATAAGCATAACGGATTTGCGAATTGTGTTGCAGGAATCCATTTTTCACTAGGGCGTTTGCTTCACTGAGTTGAAATCCTGATACCGTAATTTTATTATCCGCTTCTTTAATATTGACGGTTATCGTATAGACGTTATAGCCAATACGATTGCCACTTGCGTTAAGGGTCGTAAGCCATAGATACATCTTGCGACTTGACACAGTTGGCATTCGATTGAGTAAACTATTTTTTTGACTTTCTGTAACATTAAACGTCACAAGTCCTGCGCCAATATTTTTTTGCTGCAACCAATAATCGGTACTGCTATCACTGTTTTCATACATTACATAAACGTTATGTCTAAATGAACTGTGTTTTGCTTCAATACGAAGCGACAGGACATCTCCAATGGAGTATACACTCGGATAGGATGATAAACTCGATTTTCGTGGAACTGTTTTTAAAACAACACTACCTTGAGCTCTTACTGATCCATTCCCTAATGGATTGACTAATGAAACCGAAATATCATAATAGACCGTCTTGGTTCCATTGTCATTGTGACCAACATTACGCCAACTCCAAGAATCTAATACAATGTAATCTGTATTTCTAAAATCATAGGCAAAGGAACTTGAATACGACTCACCATAAATCGTTTGGTTAAGACTTGAGTTTGCGTCCGCATTCCATCGCGAACCGGTTGAACGCAAGCCAATTTCCCAACGCATCGGTGTGAAGTTCGATTCAATACTTTGATTCCCGACTTCATACCAAACCTCAAGATAAACACCACCTGAATTTGGTATTTCTCGATTTTCTTTTCTCACCCATGCCATTACTGCATCTCTCCTTCTACCGGTTTAATAATCGTAATGGTTTTTGATTGAGGGTATTTCATAATAATATGATTTCCAACAATAATATCCATTAAGGCAATAACACTGGTAATCCGTAATTTTTGATTATCCATAACCGCAACCGCTACACCATTTTCAATAAACTCAATGACATTATGGCCAATATGAACGGAAACATGGTTTCCACTTTTTCCAATGATGGCGCCATTTTCATCGATACGAAACCAAGACTTCATCTCATCTAAGCCATCGATGACTTTTACTATTTCAAAGTTGTACTGATTTTCAAGCTGTTGAAATACACTTCGAGTTTCTTCTAAAATTTTGTCACCCATTTCAATGCGCGAACTAATTTCACTCTCTATCCTTTCAGCAGTCTGTGTGATTTTAGTTTGATTGTCTTCAACGAGGTCAGATAAATAATCATTCTGATCTTGTATCTTCCCTGTTTCTCGAGCAAGTGAAGTAATTTTTTTATTCACTCTATCTACATCGATACTCATATTCAACAAGTCTTGGCGCTCCCCTGACAATTCATACTTCGTCACAGTTTCAGGCAATTGTGGACACTTCAACGTTCCTTTCATTCCACCACCAATCCATGACCATGAAATATCAGTTAAAACAACTCGATATAAGTAACCATCTAAGTCTTCGTACCCAAGAACATCACATGAATCATAATCAGGTCTCATGATTAAATTACTTTCAAACTTATGATAAATAAATCCTGATATTTTGGAGAACATTTCATCAACATAATTTTGTTGCGTTGCTTTATCCATGAAATCAATAAATACATTATCTGTAATTTTCAATTCTGCTAATCCATGCGTTGTAATACTTACTTCATCTTTTTTAAAAATTGGATCATTAATATCTTTTTGTTCATATACTAATGAGTTGAAAGGTTTAACGGCCTTGTCTATTTTTAAGTCATTATAGTCAAAGCCTGTTATTACTTCACTAATTGAATTATTAATAAAGACACTTCTAAACTCTAATTCACCACGTCGATTAATATGTGCTGAGCAAAAATTGAAGCGCGCAAATTCATTGATGAGTTGTCGATAAGAAATAATTTCTTTTTCGTTTACATTGATACCCTGAATCGGCTTAAGATAATACAATATTTTCGATGTACATTCAATATTCAAATTTACACCGACAGCTTTACATACTGCAGTTAAAAATACTTCTCCTGTCATTGGCCATTCTAGGTGTTCATACCGCTTGTCGAAACAAATAGCTTTATCATAAGCTGTTATCGCATATTTTTTCTTTACCTCATCAAATTCAACGTCTTCTTTATCTGCATAAAACTTACCAATTGGGACTTTAGTCTCGTCTCCTTTAAATTGAATGAATGGTTCAATTTCCGCACCTATCAATTCACCTGCATATGCATCCCTATCAATTTGTAGGACAATGTATTTTGCAGCGAAACCACCAATAAAAGTTTCTCTTGGTTCCTTGAATTCTAAACTAATGATGTCAATTTCAATACCATTGATTTGTACAATTGGAATCGGTGTACGTGTTTGCGCATTTGCAAGTTTTTTATAGGCCTCAGATGTTTGCCACATCAAATCACCTCAGTTCCCGTAAACTTAATGTTTAGTGGTCTGTGTAAATCTTGACTTATTCTCACAACTTCTAAGTCTGAATGATAAAACGTAGTCTTCATGCGCTTTCCCTCGAACACATTATAAAATTCCATTTCTACAACAAAGGGTGAAAGTGCATCTGCAATCTTCTTGTATTCAGTTTCTGGAAGTGATGGGAGCGTGAACTCTACGCTCCATACATCTCCTAATTGATCAATGCGCATCGTCTTTGCAGTTCGTTCAGCAAACGCATTGTATTTAATTTTTTTAACAGAGAACGTATCTCTCAATGGAGAAGGAAAAGTGTATCCTTCTATAACAATCCTCAAATCATTTTTACTAGCCATGATACACCTCCTATCCGACTCCTAATGCTTTTAATTGCTTTAGCTCTGCTTTTTTAAGCTGTTGATTCAGTTTGACTGAATCCATATAGATATCTGTATCTTTTTCATAGATACGACGTAAGTGAATATTCATTTCCATAAGGATTTGAATGATTTCAAGGCGTTCTTGTACATTCTCACGATAGGGAGCTCCTTGTTTTGCAGGTACAACAGACTCACCTTTATGGAGTAACGCATACCCAGTCTCCGGTACATAGTTTGTACCTTTTTCATATGCTGGAAGTTTTGGAATTTGTGGTACTGGCAATGGATTGTAATCCCAAAAACCACTAAATGGTTTAGCACCCAATATCAATATATTCTTGATACCATTGAGGATGCCATTTATCGAGTTGAATGGTAGTGCAATTATTTTGTTAATTCCACCAATCAGTGCATTGACGATCGCAGAGAACGCATTGACAATACCTGCTTTAATTCCGTCAAAAACCTTACCACCCGTGTTAAAGACCTTGAGGATAAAATCCCAAGTATTACCCCAAATCTTACCGATAGCCGTTGTTATAGAATCAAAGATTTTAACAACGCCATTCCATGCCATTTTCCAATCACCAGTAAAAACACCACGAATAAAGGTAATTAATCCTATGAACACTCCAACAATGCCTTCTACACTTGCTCCAATGTTTTTAAAGACTGTTCCAACAAGACGACCAATTGTAGCCATCGAAAACGAGAATGTTTTCATAACTATGTCTAAAACGTTAGAAAGAACCGGTCCAAAGGTTTTTATAAACCAATCTACGTAATCTTTCAGAACATCATTCCAAAAGTCTAAGAGTGCGCTTGAGATAGAACGAACAAACTCAACCCAACCATCCCATAATGGTTGAACACCATCCGTCCAAATCATCATTAGAGCCTCTTTAAACGACGTAAAAACAGGTCCAATTACTGTGTCGTAGAATAAGGATAATGTTTCTTTAAGCCCTTCCCACGCCGCTGTAACTTTGTTTCTAAACTCTTCATTCGTCATCCAAAGTTGAGTTAAAGCCCCAGCGACTGCAGCAACAACCGCAACAATCCCCGCAATAATAAGCGTTGCCGGTCCTATTGCTGTTACCAGCAAGTCCAATGTCCCTTTGACCAAACCCATTTCTCCTGTCCAAAGTTTAAATAGTCCAACGACTTTAGAAGCTACTTCGGCAACTTTTTGAAATTTACCATATAGTGCAATTAATCCTAGTGTACCCAGTCCTGCACTTACTGCAGCAAGCGTAGAAACAATTGGAACTTTATGCTTCTCTACAAAAGCACCAATTCCTTTTACAAACCCAAGAAGTTGTTCCACTTTCTCATTTACTTTATCAATACTATCCGCTTGCTCATCCCAATCGAATTCAAGTCCTGACAAGTCAACCGCTCCTCCACCAATATTTGGCACACTTGCGCCACCACCATAACCGCCTGAATCACCCGAATCTCCAACGTCTTGTTTCATTACGTGAAGATCACCATCAAAATCCGCAAGTGAACTCATTTCTTTATTAAGTTTCTTGGCAGCCTTAGTAGCTTTATTGATACCGCCTGTAGCATTTCCTGCTTGGTTACTTAAACCACCCATAGAGCTTGTTGCACTTTGTACATTGCTTCCAAGTGTCTTTGATTGTTTAATTGTCTTTCCAAACAGTTTAGCAACCCACGCAACCGCCATTTGTACTACTTTAATAAATGCTAAGATATATGGAATCGTTGCATTGATTGCATTTGTAATTGCATTAAAAAAGCCAGCAATATTTGCCTGGCCAATTGTATTGATAACATCTGCAATTCCACGAGTAATTGCAGTTTTCAAATTTGCAATAGAGGTTGCAATTCCCCCAGTAGAATTTCGAGCTTGTGCTTCAAAGCTTTGAAAACCATTAATTCCTTGTTTGTTTAATTGAATCATTGCAAGCATAAACTCATTCATCGAAACACTACCGTTACGAAGACTTTCTCCAAGTTGATCAGCACTAGCATATCCCATGGCCATCGCAACTTGTTTTAATTGAGCGGGCATTGCAGACATCGCTGCACGCCATTCTTGCATATCAGGTTTCCCTTTTGTATAGGCTTGCGATAATTGCTCTAAGGCGGTTTTTTGTAGCTCAATAGGCGCTCCACCCGCTAGAATAGCATTATTCATTGCTAAAAACATTTCAGTTGATGCTTTAATGTTTCCGTTCGCACTCGTAAATCGTTGAACAGAAAGTGCTGCATCATTAAGTGTTGTTGGCAAACCTTTAAGCTTGTTACTTAATCGGTCAATTGCCATTTTTGAATCACTTGCACTGATACCAAGATTACTCATCGTTCGTGGGAAGTTATTCATTGTATCAACACGCGCTATGGCACCATCGAGTCCATTAGTGATACTTTGAATAAGTTTACCAATTCCAAGTGCTAAGATAGCAGTTTTCATGAATCGAAAACCACTCACGACACCTCGCGACGTTTTCGCGGATTTGCGTTCTAAACCTTGTAAAGTGTTATTCGTACGAGAAATCTCTTTACGTAATTCATTTGTATTTGCAGTAATTAAAATCTGTAATTCTTCAATGGTCATTGTACAATGTCACCTCCTAACATAATTGTGTTTCGACGTGCCATTTTTTCCATCTCAAAATCACTCATTCTATCTGAATTCGTGTTTGCTTGAGATAAAAATGAATCCTTTGGATAACTTCCTGGATCATGAATTGCAAGAACAATGTATTGACCTAATAAATGATTAAGTCTATCGTCATACATCATTCGTTCTGATTCTTTCTTATTGAAAATATCAACATGCTTTTGAAACTGTTTTGGGTTCAAACTCCAATAATAATTTAAGTCTAAGCCTATCTCAATCGCACTTGATTCATTCTCACGCCAATGGTCGCCGAAACGATAAGAGATTATTTGTTCAATTCTCTGTCTACTGCTTTCGCAAACTCTTGAACTTTCGATTCCTTCAACGCTCTCATCTTCTCTACTGAGAGACCCCGCGATAAAAAACCGTCAGCAACCAGCTGTTCTGTAATATCGAGAACTAAATCGTCCATATCATTTTCTTCTTCAAGATAAGCGTCAATGCTCTTGAGTGCCAATGAACGAGACATCCCAACCTTTCCTTCCTCTGAAACTGATGCAAGTTCTACGAATGTTGCAATATTACTGATCGTTGTATTAGTCAATGCATTACCGATTGATTCTCCAGTACGTTTTTCAATTGAATCAACTGTTGAAGCATTGAATTTGAATAAAATTTTAGTCATACTTACCTCTTTCTATTAAACAGATTTTTTAAATGTTGGTGCACCAGACACACGTAAGTTTGCAGTAAAACTTGATACATCATCGAGACCTTTTGCGCCATCTTTTAAAGATTTTACGAATGCTTTAAAAGACCAAACTGCACCACTTGGGTATTTAACTTCCCAATCACGAACTTCTCGAGAGTTCGCAAGAGCCAATAATTTTTCAAAGGTTTCTTGATTGAATAGATATCCTTCAACAGAAACTTCGCCTCCATCTTTAGATCCTGCAATATATTCCTTGAAGTCTCCTTCGCTATCATGTGTTGTTACATCAATCTCTTCAGACTCTAATCCAATTTCTCCAATATTCGTTAAATCACCGATAGCCAAGTCTGCTTGTTCACTACCTGATTTCTTTAAGAGTAATTTTGTACCAATTGTACGTTTGGTTTCTTTTTCCATATTTACCACCTCTCTACTTTCTTCTATTTCGTTAATTATTCTAGTTCTTCTCCACACGATTACACTTTCCTTTCAAAAGTAAGATTTTGTCGGTAATATTCAGCATCAGGAATACTCCGATTGCTAACATTTATCCAATCATATTCAAATAATTTTTCAATTAACTGGAGCTCGAGTGCACTTCGTTCTTCAGAAGTTTCTGTGAAAATTTCTACACGAGCATATTGCTTAAAATACGCAATGTTATTGAGGGAATAAGCAGCAGTATAATCCAAATCAAAAATTAAGCAAGGAAATGAAGTGTTTTCATCTGGATAGTCTTGAAATACATTTTGACAAACTGTACATAGACATTCATAGAATTCTTTTCTCATTTTATTAGTTCCTTTCTAATTTGCTTAGATATTGCCGTGCCTACTGATTTTCCTACTGTACCACTGTATCGTTTGGCTGCCGGTGACATAAACTGTTGCGCTTTCTGACCTCGAATTAAGACAAACGTTTCTTCGCCAACCGTGTAAGTTATTAGGTTGTACCGCTTGTAGTCAGGAAAATCCTTAATATTAACAAACCATGGCGTTTCTCGATATTGAAGTACAACGCCTTTAGGCACAATACTTGCTGATCCTTTACCTTTTGGACCCGTGCCAAACTCTACAAAAAGTGCATGGTCATTTTTGGTATAAACCCGACCGACGATTTCGTCACCCTCGACTCTTACTTCTTTTTTGATTGAATTTACTAAATCACCTGCTGCTGATGGAGCATTGAGCTTTGCATCCTTTTGGATAGCCAAAGTCTTTCGAGTAATTTCTTTTTTACTTTCTTGAAGAACAAGTTGATGCGTACGTGATAGCTTTTTGGTTAATTTATCAAGATTTTTAATCACTGACATAAAATCATCAAATGGGAATCATAGTGAAATACTTCTACAACTTCCATTTCCTCTCCTTTGAAATAAAGTCGCCATCCTTTTTCAACATGTTCACTGACTCCACATGTAACGACATATTTCGCATCGATATCAATACCATACGTCTCTTTTATCAGTTTATGAGATGTTGGCTGTATATTACATTGAATACTTCCTAAAGCTACCTTTTCGCCTTTTTTAGATCTACCACCTTCACTTGAACCAATTTTTTCGTATTTATAAAACTCAACTGACTTATCGTAGAAATACTTGCGCATCAAACTATTCATTTTTGAAGGGATGTACACCTATGACACCTACCTTTCGAAAGCGATTTAAGATAGCAGTGTGTGATGCAAATAAATCTACATCTTTTTGTGACATCATCGACTGAAAAACTTTATTACTGAATGATATGGATTGCCCATTATCTGAAATTGAAGAAATTGTATCGTCGTCGTTTTTACGATTCATTTTTGCTTGCTCAATAATCATTTCAGCGATCGTCGATGACAAAATAAAAGGTATATCTGATCTATTGAGATATACCTTTATTCGATTTAAAATCATGTCAATTTGAACGTCAGTAATCGTGATATTTGGTTCCAAGACTTGAAGGTATTTCTTTATTTCTTGGACCATTTCCATCATTATCTAACCTCTTAAATTAAACAGATCCTGATGGATTTGCTTTTACAGTTTTTAAGAGTGCTACAAGTTCTTCTTTCTTAGTTTTTTGCCCGTAGTCAACTCCTAAAAGTTCTGCTAGTTGTTTAAGCTCAGGAACTGTCATTTCTTCAAGTGATTTCTTTGCTGCAAGAGCATCCCCTTCAACTGCTTTTTTCTCAGGTTTCTCAATAGTTACTTCAATAACACCATTGGTAATTTCGGCAAACAATTTAATTCCGTTGAATAGCGTTGAACTTGTAGTAGCATTAACTGTATTTGCCTCTTTTACAAGACCAATTAATCCTAATTCATCTGTAACCACTGGTTTACCTTCAAAGACTTTTTTAGCCTCACCATTCACATCAATATACATTAGATTGATATTATCAACCGCAGTTGCATAAACCTTTCCACGAGGTACAGACGCATTTGTCATTACAATTCCAGCTCCTGTGAAATCTTTTAAAAGTGTTAATCCAAAACCAACGGATTCACCATTAGCAATTGCAGCTTCACCAAGGTATTCTCCTGCATCTTCCGGATTAATAAATTGAACAATTTGGAACTCACCATAATCCTCAAATAATGCATTAATTTTACCCCATGCCTTACCAAACGCACCTTGTAGAGAATCTGCTTTTAGTTTTGTTGGTGCAGTTGCTAAGAAATCGAAGAAATCAGTACGGATGTTCTTTTGCATTAAACCAAGAACTTGATTATCTGATTTATTAACGGCAGCGTCATAACCCACACGTTGTACTTCTTCCATCGTTACTGCTTTACGGTATTTACGGAAATCAACAGTATACTCTTTGTCTTTTTCACGTTTAACGTGAGTTAGTGGAATATCTTCACCTTCTCCAACAATACCTTTTGCAGCATCACCTGTTGGCTTTGTCAAAATAAATTTATATGTTTGAATCTTATTTCCTTGTTTCAAAGGAAGTGGACGTGTAACACCTAAGGCTTCTGAAAGTTTGATTAAAGAAGCACTAAAGCGCTCCACAAAGTCAATATCCTGTGCAACACCCATATTAGGGGTTTTCACTAAGTTATCTTCTGCGAACAATTGAATGTCCAATGGAAACTTCATCTTTTGTTTCATTTTTCTATCCTCCATAATTAAATAATTCTGGGTGAAGTGCAATTTGTCGTAATCGCTCTTCACTATCTTTAATATCCATGATTTCTTTCTTAGTTAGTGTCTTAGTTTTAGGGCGTGTAGGAACTCCAGGTTTCGTTACAACTAGTTTTATTTGTTCCTCTACCTGCTTATTGATGATTTCTGTCAAAGCATCAATTTTAGCGACTGAATCGTCTAAATCTTTCCCTAAAACAAAACTAAGTAAATCTGGATTAAGTCCACGCTTTACAAGTACCTCACCAACATCAAAACGCAAAATCTTTTCATCTAAATCTTTTTGTTTTTGTGCTACAGCTTGATCCGCAAGCTTACGGGCTTCTTCTTTACGTTCTTCTTCTGTTAATGCTGCAAGACGTTTCTGCTCGGCAATTGCTGCTTCAACCGCATCTTTTAATGCCTTGCTATGTTTTTCATCACGTGTTTTAACTGCTGCAGTAACAGCACGGTCAATATCTGCTTGCGTGAATACTTTCGGCTTTTCTGCTCCACTTAAGTTCTCATTACCTTCTTGTGTATCATTAGGTGCCTCATCACCAAACAATTGAATGTTTAGTGGGAATTTAATTAAATCTTTCATTTTTACCTCCTGCCCTTTAAGTTTTCTACCTTAAAGTTCTTTCTTCAAATTAAGCACTTTATAGCGTCATACTCAGGACAAATAAAAAGACGCATCATGAGCGTCTAAATTATTTTTCTACTGCTTTCCTACACATCCTTTCATTAAAAAAGACGGGGTTACCGTCTTAGTTGATATTATAGTTATTCTTCCATTGTTCAAATTCTTTTTTCAAGTCATCGAACTCTGTAGATGTTGGGTCACTTTCACTATTCCAACGCGCTATCATAAACGCATTAGTGTTGCGACCCGTTTCACTTAAAAACTTTTCAGAAAGCTCGCGATTCTTTTTAGCTTCTGTAAAAACTTTTATCTTCTTGTCTTTATCAGACAATGATCCGTGCTTTGACATGTGTGTAACCCTCCTTTTCCTTTATTGATTCAACATTAATTCGTGTATTATGTGGTAATAAAAATTCTTGTTCACTACCATATTCGGCTAAATTTGAGATGTATAACCCTTTTGTTCCTTTGGGTGCTAAAAACTCCATATAAACTTTCTTAGGTTGTTTATGCATAAATAGCATTGAAATATTGGGATTAATGGTCGTTGATGTGAATCCTTTTAATTGAACTTCTCCAAGACCCTCTATTCCCATCTGTTCGATAGTCACACCACTTACTCCGCGTCTTAATAACGCATCTTCTTTTAACTCATGACGATTTAGTGCATTGTTAAGTTTTCTCGCGTTAATTTTGAAGATATCTGGTGCAAACTCAAACTCACCTCTTAGATATCTATTCAAATCTTGATAGAGATCCCTTGAGTAAGACTGAATAAGTGATATTTCATCCAGTTCAAGAGATTGAACTAAATCAATATCCCTCATCTGATGAGTCTCTGCAAAGGTGTTTCTATCATACTTTGATGTGATTCTATCTCTATCTATATTATACTTCGACTCTGCTTTTTCTTCAATATCGCTTAGCCAGTCCTCATAGGATTTTGTTGTCTTTTCTCGCAATCCAGTAATCGGATTTTTATAGACGCGATAGTCATCTATAAAATCTAAGTCCGGCACAGTTGTACTTCTGCAATTAGGATGCATGGGCGGATAATTAAGACCTGCCTGGGCATCATTAACTGCAAATCGTTGATTGTCCAAACCAGAGCATATCGCACTCGTACGACTGTCACGTGTTGCGATGTAGATATAATGTTCAATGCCTGCATCCTGATACGATTTTAGCTCTGATTGGTTCTCAAAGTAATTCATTTCTGTTCTTACTAGAACTTCAGCACGATACCGCGCAACATCGTATCTTTCTTTTAGATCATTAATAATGTCATTTCTCGAGGCCCCTGAAATCAAGGACGAATTAATAAGTTTATTCACATCATTGCTTAGTTTCCCTGTATTATCCCAAATTCGCTTTGAATAGTTTTTACTCGATACCCAACGTTGAGTTAACAATGAGTTTTTAGCACTTTCATTTAAATGCTTTGTCTGTCCAGTTAAATCACGCGTCATTGATAAGTATGTACGTTCAATTGTATTCTTATAGCCAAGCGTACTGAGTGATTTTTCATGTGACGCAATAATTCTCCGCTCATTTTCCAATTGTAGCTTTATACTCTCTTGGTCTGTTAAGCGTTTAAGATAATTACTACGAAGCCAAGTCATATTGGCATTCGTATTTGCACCATTTTTAATTAAATCCTGCTGCAAGTCTTCAAGCAGTTTTTGTTTATCATGCTCGGATAACAACGCCTTTAACTGGTCAGCAGGCATTTGAATCGATTGCGAATAGTTTTTGATAATATTATCAATTCTCTTCTCTACACGTTGTAAAGAATCATTGTAGACATCCATAATTTGAGCAATTGTTTCGTTTGAAATTCGCTCCGAATAAGCAAGTCGTTCATCCTGTCTTTTAAGCCAATAATTATAGCGCTTCTTCGTCTTCATCTTGACCTACACCTAAATCGCCAAAGTTAGGAATTGCATATTTTTTACGAGCCTCTTCTTCATCTGCATCCATAGCATCAAGTATTTCTTGAGCATCTTTGATATCAGGAAGCCAACTAATGAGCGTTGCTCTATCAACCTTGCCCCACAATAAACCAATAATTTGAGCAATTTCAAGCTTGTTTTGAGGTAGGTTATGTTTAAAGATTACATCCATGTTTGATGCATCTACATCAGCATCCATGCGTTTTAAAGCCTTCAAAACATTTGCATAAATCTCAAATCGTTCATCTAGCCCTATTGACATAAATGTCTTTTTGTTATCGATATTTTGGATAAATGGAATAAGCTTTAATTCAAGCGCAACACCTGATGCATTACCAGCAAACTTTTCATCAGACAAGTTCGGAGTCATCGTAACGGTATAAATATCATCTACTATTGATTTCTTTAAAACCTCAATTGAATCCTCATCCATGGCTTTAATAAGATATTCTGCCTTTGAGCCTTCTGGAAACATGATAACGCGATTTGTTTTAATTGAATCCATATCTTCGTCATCAACGTTTGCCCCATAAATGGCCAAAATAGCAGCAACAAGTTGTTCCTTATCATTGATACGATCAGACTGCAATACATTGAGTGCATCATTAAGACTAATCGCTTGCTCAAAGTCACCTTGTTTTTCGTCGTTATTAAAATACTCAATCATCGGAATACGACCAAATAAATGCGGTGTGGAACGCTCTATATCAAGGATAATTCTGCCTTTCTTATCCACGAGATAAATGTTAATTTCTGAATCATCAACAATCGTCCATTCTTCAGTCTTTGCCTCATCATCTTCACTCCAAAATACACCATAAAGCTTATTTCTCTCTATGCTGTTATCATACTTAATAAATGAATAATTTGGATCTAATAGCGTTGAAATAATACTTATTTCTCCATCAACTTCTTTTGCATAGATATATTCATAAGACTTCCCGTAGATTCCTACTTTCTTTCCATTGGCCAAATCAAGACGTTCGATAGTTTGCTTATTGTATTCCTCTAAAATAGGTGAAATGTCAACATCTTCATCTGCTTGATACTGTACGGGTTGATTGAATAGTGCACCTGCATTAATATCGACAATTCGCTTACAATGATTAACAACAATTCGGTAATTGGATAAATCAGGATCTTTAAGTCTATCTAAAATACGATGTCTTCCCTTATAGTAATCAAGTTTAAGATTTAACTGTGACGCTTCTTCTTTTTTTCGTTTCTTAATGTATTCAATTCGTTCACGTGTTAATTCCATTAGAATAATCCTCTCCTTGTTTTTACTTTCTTCTTATTTAAATAAATTCTATGTAAAGCCTGTGTAAGTGCATCGACTTGGTCATCATTTGCGCCATTCGGGAACGCTAGCAGTTCTGCAATTAGGTCATTGACCCATGGTTGTTCATCAGGATGCGGGAACCAAACATTCCCTGCTTCCATAAAAGGCGTGATTGCATTCGCTCTGGCTATCTTTGATTCCTTTGGATTGATATCAACAATACCAGTTATGTCGTCTTTTAATGAGTCAATGACAGCAGCCCCATTTGCTTTTTTCTCTACAAGCTTCGTCTTTGCTTCAGGAAAACGATTCGTTACCGTACGGATTGCTTTAACTGTTTCCGTAAAAGATGCTCTATCACGCCATTGGTACTCCAAATATGCGTTGATACCTTTCTCGCCCCAAACTTGGCCAACAACGTAGTCTGATGTTTTCTTGCCTTCAAATGCCAAATCCCATGACTGTATCTTATTGGACACTTCAATCTCTTCATTTCTCCGATAAAAGCGGAACCAACTTTCTTTAAATATTTCACCATCACTTGGTACCGGTTTTTGTTGATACAAAGCACTCCAAACACGAGAACCAACTTCTAATTTCTTTGCTTCAATCCAAGCTTTATCGTAACCACGTTCTGGCCATAATGGCTCACCAACCCCACGTCCTAAAATATCATCCACCTCGGCCTCGCAAGGAATGATAATTGTCTCCCAATCTTTTCTAATAAAACGATTGGCTAGGTCATCTTGATGCCACATCGTCATGATCAGGATTACATTTGCTCCAGGATGAAGACGCGTTGAAAATGTTGCCTCCCACTCATTCCATACTTTATTACGATATGTTTCAGATAAAGCTTCTGCCATGTTTTTAATCGGGTCATCAATAATTAGCAGGTCAGCTCCTTTACCAGTTACACCACCAAGCATCCCTGCACTAATTAAACCACCTATCTTATTGTCCATTTCCCATTCATTTTCTGTTGCTTTTTCTTTACTTAATCCCAAATTAAAAAGAGTCCTTCCGAACTCTTCGATTTTTTGTCTATTACGTCTACTAAAACCATCTGCAAGGGTAGAAGCGTATGCAGCTAAGATGACACGTTTCTCTGGATGCTTACATAAATAAAAACTTGGAAACGTTTCAGTGATTGTCATCGACTTACTGTGTCGTGGTGGCATTGCAATAACAATTCTTTGATTCGTTTGATAAATAAGTTTCTCTAACCGTTCACAGATAAGACGTGTATGTTTGGCATGCTGATAATTCCCGCGATGCGTATATGATACATAATCTGCATAGTGTCTTCTTGCAAGTTCTTGTCTTGCGCCATCAGCAATCTTTGTTTGCAATCTTTCTCAACTCCTCAGTCGTTAAATTCGCAAACGGATTGTTAATCTCACCACTATGCTCATATGAGTGTTTATCACGCCAATGTTCAGGATCAAAATTCTTTAATGCGAAAATGAGTGACGTTGGGTCTGGCGGATAATATACCTCTTCCGTATACCGAACCACATCGCCATCTTTTGTTACCTTGGCCCGTTTCACTTCTTCAGTAAACCCTAGCGCTCGTTTAACAAGTGCATTCTCGATTTCAGATACCAAGACTTCCTTGCCACGTTCTATTGCTTCACGTATCTCAGGATACTTGTTCATCCAGGCATACAACGTTTTCGGAGCGATACCTATGTTCGCTGCGATTTGTTCGTTTGAAATCTTACGAGCCCAACTTTCAAGAAGCAGTAGATTTTTAGGTTCAAGCCATTTTACGTATTTACCTCTCTTATTTGACATAGATATCACCTCCCATTAAGTTTAAAAAATAGATAAAAAAGAAGACAATTTGTCCTCTTCCATTAGCTTGTCATAGTTTTCTAATATCTCATCAATTAATTCTATCGCTATGAATTATCTCTATAAACTTGCGACTAAAAATCTCAAATATCTATAGTATAAACTATCGAAATCTCTCGATTCTAAAACAACTAAACGATGATGTTACCATTATTTTTCTTGAGATATCTTTTTATCTTGACAATCATCGACTACGCTTTCATCATTATATGACAAATGCTGATCTACAATATGTTCTATATTACCACATTTATTTAGCCAGCTGTCTGAGCATGTAACTAAGAAAACTTTTCCCACATCATAATCCTTATATAACTCTTCAATTCTATCAAATTTTGATTCTCTCAACATTCCATCAATCGGGTAAACAATCACAAAATCAAAATTTACGAAAGAATCAGACTTAGATCCTTTGCTCAAAAACGAATCAACCATATAATTATTATTCCCTATCTTAAAAAAAGTATTGCCTTTTGGTTTCTTCTTAATACCAGTAAAGCCTAACCAATTACCATTTAAAACTTTATCAAATCCATTCGTTCTAAATAGAATATTTTTATTAGTAAATTCAGAATTTATGTATTTGATTATAATTTTATGTTTATTGTATCTTTCATTCCCTGTGACTAGTAATGTTTGATCATTCGACTCAATAAATTTTTTCAAACCATTAATATATTTATCTATGTTGCTGTTGTTCATTTTTCCCACCCCTTCATATTTGTCTTAATCATAACAAAACCCCACCAGAGATACTAGTAGGGTTTAAGGGGGTTGACTCAGAAAGGAAAAGTCAATGAATGAATAAGTGTATTAGTCACACCTGCCACACTACCATAATAGCACCGAAAACAGGGTCGCGACGGTCATTAATATAGATCACGGCTCAATTTTCTAGATAAGCTAGATGACTTACTAAAAGCCAACTTATCTTGCTTTGCAAGTTCCTCTCCCTTTTCGATTATCGAATCAAAAATGTTGTCGAAATCAACTAACATTGTTGGTTTAATTCTTATCATTATTGCTGTTCCATTATGGTTTGAAATACTTTCTTTAATTAATAATCCGCTATTTTCAGAGCTACGTCCTATATGCTTTGAATTACTGCCGCTAGTTATAATAAACGACCCATCCAACGCGATACATAATTCACTAACAACATATAAGCCAAATCCAGAATTTTTATCTGGATTAAATATAGGATTTTCCGACTGACTATAACTTTTAGAAACTCCAGGTCTCATCGCTAATTTAATTGCGTCATTATCATTTTCAATCAAATTTATATAATTCATATTCGATTTGAGGGAGTTTTTTATACCAATACCGTCATCTGCAATCGCTATTTCAATCAAATCATAACTAGGCCAGTATTGACCACAGATATATGCACATTCTGATTCACTATGCTCAAATATATTTCTAATCATTTCGCGAATTAAGTACTCAAACGCAATCTCCGATTCCGGATAATTTCTACTTAATACCTTCGCTACTCGAAATGAGTACTCCCTCAATGCGTCAATAAACTCTTTATTTTGATTTCTACACTTTTCCATAAGTATACTTTTCCGTACAATCGTAATGGGAATGTGTTTGGTAGATCCACTCCTACTATTCACTTTTAATCCTAAATTTTTCACACCAATGAAGTCATAAAAACACATGCTACCTGCATAGTCATTAATATCATTAAGATTTTCCGCAATGACTTCTCTATCATGCAGTATATCTCGTATTGCTAGTCCTACAATGATCATTGCAAAAGGATCACAATTGCGAATTGCAGTCAAATTAAACTTCACTTTAGGTTCTTGGTTAAGTATTAAATTTGCTTTTAATGTTCTTGCACTTTCTATAGAATTATATGTAGATAAATTTGGTATAGTTATCATTAATTGCCCTCCTCATCACTGATTAAACCATACCAAAACCTACACCACTTAGTGTAGGTTTACTCAAAATTTCACCATTAACTCATCTACTTTTCGCCTTAATGTTCTTTCTGAACAATAAAAGCGTGTAGCAACTTTCTCAATGTTAATGTTTTTGATGTAGATATCAGTCACAATAACGCGATCAGAATATTCGAGGCTATCTAGGAAGTTTTTAATCTTATCAGTTCGATAACGAACAAGCGCTAACTCCTTTTGATAAATCTGCAGTTTATCTCTAAGCTCATTTTTACGCTCTTCTGGAGTTAAACCGCTATTGCCGAGTATCAAAGGAGCAGACGATGATTTCACGGCTTCTAGTTGCGTTTCTAACTCAATAATTCTACTCTCGTATTTGTGATACACGTTAAGAAGATACATGTAGTTTCGAAGTTCAGACTTAGCGTGATTTATCTTGGCGCGTTTATCAGTCACAGCAATCACGCAGATAGTTATTATTTTGTCGCATTATCTATCAACTCCTTTTAAGGTCTTACTTTCGTTACTTGCTATCAGGATCATCATGATTTTGAATTACCACTTCTCGAATTACTGAAAATATAATTGCCCAAACAATTGCAATACCTAACATTAAAACTGATGCCTTCAAAAACAACCATAAGTTGTCAATCATACCTCCACCTCCAACTCTTCAATTTTGATATAAATTCCTGGAACTTTGTCATACATTTTCTCGACAAGCATAGACGTAATCTGAGCATCATCATTCCAGAAACCTAAATCTGTCATACAATCGAGAAGTAATTTTTGCATATTATCTAAATCCGGCTTTGTAGGCTTATAGGAGCCTCTTTTATGTCCCGGGGTTTTTTTATATAACCAGACAACTTTCAAGCGAATTGGGCCATTTATTGAAGCCTCAGGAGCAAATTCGTATAGATATCCCATCAACTTCGAGCGAGCTGCTTTCAATTTGGGCGGTTCATAGAACACTGGTTTGCCACTTACCACACGTATTTTCTTTTGCTGATGTGTTGTCGTAGGCGTAATCATCGGAATGAAAAACTCAATCATCAGCTTCACCAACTACAAGTTTAATAATCGCAGAAATAAATGGTTCCAAACATATCATCACTTCCTCTACCGCACGTTTAATCGCATGAAATAGTTCAAAAGCAAAATTTGTATAATAATCTACAATCTGATGCAAGTGAAAATTTAATCTACGTTTGAACTTATACTTAGAACACTCCGAGAGATGTTGGAAGTTTTTAGAGTTTTGAAACTCCATCAGTTCATTTACCTTTGCCATATGCATTTGCAAATCACTCATAATAACCACGCTCTCTTTCGATATCCGACTTTGATGCTCTAAAGTAATTCGTGTAATTATCTGGAATCACAAGTTTCAATCGAAATGCTTCGACGAGATCAATCCATCCCTTACCTTCAAGATACACGTCGTAATTCGATACATCGTCATCATCAACCCAAAATTCAGTAGCAACAATAATTCGATTCAAGTTATGTTCGTAGAACATGTTGCTGTTCCCAATAACTCCTGTTAATTTATTTCTTACTCTCATAGACAATCACATCCTCAAATCTTAATTCGAGAGTATTTAGTAAGGTAATTAGGTCAGAGATATTATTTGGTTCCCTATTTCCATTTTTCCAGTTAGAAATAGCATTCTGTGAGAATCCTGTTTTAATTGAAAGTTGTCCTTGAGTCAATCCAATCTGTTTTCGTGCTTCACTAATTCGTTTCCCAAATTTCTTTCTATCAAATTTGTATGTCATAGTTTTCTCCTTTCGATGATTTCATATTTTCTTCGCGCGGTTGCTAGTGCTATGTGTGGTGTGAGGGAGTGGCCGGGCGGCAGCTTTAGCGCCCGACCTCCCATCCACTCTAGCAGTAGGGTGTCAACCCGGTATATTACCCCCTTTAGGGGGTACCTTTTTGAGAGAGGGTGGTGTAAGTCTGTCAATTGATAGGGTTATAGAGTTTTTTGACAGACTATCAACTATCTCAATTGATTGACCTGATAGACTGTCAACCCTATCAATTCATTGATTTGACAAGGTATCAATTTATGTTTTTGCTTGACTTGATAGGGTCTATCTCTACTCGTTATTTCTTGATATAACGGCCGGTCTCCCTGGTTCTTGAGTCACTTTGAATCCTCCATGTGCTGCTATGTAATTTTTTAAAGTGTTTCGTGAAACGCACATTTCCACTTCTAAATCAGAGTAATGTATTTCGGATTTTTCTTTAGACAAATCTGTGAAAACCAAATCTAACTCCGAAGTTTTTAAATTCATTTTTTCCGCTTTTGAAATTCTTCTATTACTATCTTTTGATAATTTTCTATTTAAATGTGTCGTCGAAAACCCTTCAGGATCTACATCAGCTAACACTCCCACCTCATCTACTTTGTGGATTGGATATTCGAACCAGAGGTTCAGTGGTGGGAATTTAGGGTATTCTCTAAGCGTCCCTTCTACACGCCATGCAGAACGATTTACGAGTGATGTTTCCACTTCTTGAACTCTAGAATCCACCTCAAATATCTCGTCTTTCTTTAAAGCTAAATCGATATATTCCTTCATTTGGAATTTACTTAATACATCATCTTCACCAACTACTTCTTCATAATATTTTGGATTTCGCTTTTTAAGTTCCTCAGCATAGATGCTTGCAATAATTCGATTATGTTCTTGATTAACTAATTCAGGTGTTAGTTCTAATTCAACTAAATCAATAAGTGCATCAGGGTCCCGTGCAAACACCCCCGAACCACTTGCTCTATCCATTGATTTTTTACTACCTTGTGAACCTTTACTGTGATGGTGACAATAAATAACCGAAGCACCTAGCTCACTGGCCACTTTATCGAATTGATTCGTAAAATGAGCCATCTGCTCTGCAGAGTTTTCATCTCCTGTAATCACCTTGTAAATTGGGTCAATAATCACTGCGATATACCCTTGTTTTTGAGCTCGTCTAATGAGCTTAGGAGCGAGTTTGTCCATCGGCACTACTTTGCCTCTAAGATTCCAAATATCGATGTTCTTGAGGTTTTTAGGCTTAATTCCAAGTGATTTATAAACGTCTTTAAAGCGATGTAGGGCTGATGCTCTATCAAGCTCTAAATTGACGTATAACACTCTTCCTTGTGTACACTGCCAACCAAACCATTTACCACCTTCGGCAATCGCAATTGTTAGCCCAATCAATGCAAATGACTTTCCTGCCTTTGATGGACCCGCCATAAGCATCTTATGTCCTTGGCGTAATACACATTCAATTAATGGAGGTGATAATGGTGGCAAGTTATCAAACACTTCAATCAAAGGTTCTGGATCAGGTAAATCATCATTTACACCTTCAATCCATTCTTCCCACTCCGCCCATGAGCCTTTTCCAATATTTGTGGCCATAAGAAATTGTTTCTTACCATTTCTCACGACACCAGGCATTCGACTTAGGCGTGCTGCATTTCTGTTTTGAGTATCGACTTCAAGACCATTCTTCTTACAAACATCATAGAGATAATTAACACGTTTTCGATATTCTTCCATCGTTGCAGCTTCAACTTTGACCACTGCATGAATGGACTTACCACCACTATATACAAGTGTCGCTACAGGAAGTTCTAATTCTCTAATGATTGCATTTTGTCGTTCAACAGGAATCGAGTCTGACTCTACTAGTGCGTATCGATAATCTGTTACATTTTCATTTTTAACACCTTTGCCATCTAAAGGGTTGAATCGTATCCATGCACCTGCTTCTGGTTTGTAATCACCAATGACTGCACCAATATCATTTTTGTACTTATGCAATTCTTGGATTAACTCACCAGCAGTTCGGTCAAAGTTTCCTTTTTGAGGTAAGTATTTACCATCATCATTTTTATAGGTGGAGGTCACATAGCCAACATTTTCAGTTGACTCAAATAAAACTTGCAAATATTTTATAAGTTCTTGAACAGGATGCCAATTATCCTCTGACGGCTCATCAATTTCTCTATCTTCAAGCCAATACTTATCGATGACAACGAGTTCATCTTGTTCAATTTCATCATCCCAATCGAGTGCATATCCTGCATCATATTTTGGAAATTCAAATCCTTGTTCTTTTGCGAGTTGAACAATTGTCCCACCTGTTACAATCGTCCCTGCTTGTTCATTGAATGTTTCCCATTTCAGATAACACTCTCCAGGTTTATACCTTTCGGTATCTTTAGATGACCACAAATCCCAGTCATAAGCAGAATAACCTTCATGTTTCAAAGCCATTCCGACTTGAATCCACTCTGTATATGATAATTTGGATGGATCAATATTTTTTATTATACTTAATAGATTTATTTCATTCATGTTTTCTCCTAAATTGATTTATTTTGATATTTCTTTCATTTAATTTTTGAATTATTGAGTTATACTGTGAATATACTTGGAGGTCTTTCAATGAATATTAAAATGGTAATTTTTGTTTTTGCAGGCTTATACTTCTTTTTAACATGCAAGACAATAATAAAAAATATAATTTATCGAAAAAGAATTGATTTCATCATGTCTAAAATTTCCGATATATTAGATGAATTGAAACCATTAAATGAAGAATTATCTGCACTAGATAACAATTCCGAAGCATTTTTCACTTATCAACAAAAGATGAAAAAAGAAAATGAATTTAGACACAAATTCAGTGACATAATTTGTTCAAACATAGTTCCAATAATCCCTCATTTAAAAAGTTTATCAATAAAGCACCACTATATTTCTTGCTCAAATGAACCTGCTCACAACGAAACAGAATTTAAAGAACTTTGTGTCGAGTTAGTCAACTTAGATACTCAGCTGGAATACGACTTTTTCAGATCTATAAACCCTAAATTAATTCTAGAAAGAATTTTTTTAATACCAAAATCAATTCTAAATTATTTTGGCATTTCCCTTAATTTTAACACTTCAAAAATTATTAGTTTAGTTGTTTGGCTTATCACTTTTTTCTCATCAGAAATCAAGGCTTTTATCATATATTTACTAACTCTCAATAAATAATGGATTTATTCTGGATTAAACGTTCTCGGCTCAATCCCTGGAGGTACTTGTCGCCACCCTTGAGCAGCAATTCTACTAATCATTTTATTTGCCGCTTCGAAGGACCAACTTCCTACATGTTGGAAATCAAATCGTTCCAATAGTCTTATCTGTTTTGGTGTGGCAAGGCCTGCATCACGACGCTTATTGATTCTGTCAATGAGTAGTGATGCTTTACCTGCATTATCGATTTCATCAGGTAATATCCCTGCTTTCTCTAATTGCTGAAGTTGCTTACTTGTAGGTGGTCCCATTTCCCACCCAAAACTTGGTACATAATTAGATAGGTCTTCTGCTTGAATGCTTAATTCAAATTGTAAAGGATCTACTAGTGCTCGCTTTCGCTTACGCATCTGCGCTAGTTGTTCTGCGAGGGCTTCCTCCCTTTGCGATACAACATCTTCTTTTGCCTTTTCTTCAAGAAGTTCTATATCTAGAGCAATACCT
The DNA here is from genome assembly GCF_016617655.1 of Erysipelothrix sp. strain 2 (EsS2-7-Brazil). Taxonomy (NCBI): domain Bacteria; kingdom Bacillati; phylum Bacillota; class Erysipelotrichia; order Erysipelotrichales; family Erysipelotrichaceae; genus Erysipelothrix; species Erysipelothrix sp. strain 2 (EsS2-7-Brazil). The sequence goes on along the minus strand of NZ_SCFT01000005.1, from coordinate 14,127 downwards.
GCATTATCTTCTGATATCTTAGTAATTGCTTTTGCAACCTCTTCATTTTCTGCTATTAAATGAGCCGGATGTACTAAGTCATGTCGTTCTGTATGCCATAGGAAATCTAAGAGTAATAACTCCTCTTTCCCAGGATAAAGTCTCGTTCCACGACCAACCATTTGAGAATATAAACTTCTCACTTTTGTTGGTCTAAGTACGACGATACAATCCACGGCAGGACTGTCCCACCCCTCAGTAAGTAGCATAGAATTGCAAAGCACGTTGTATCTGTTGTTTTCAAAATTTTCCAAGATTTCAGTTCTATCAGAACTACTTCCATTTACTTCCGCGGCTCTAAATCCTTTTTCATTTAAAATATCTCTAAACTTTTGTGACGTAGCAACTAACGGTAGAAACACTACCGTTTTTCTATTTTGACAGTGCTTAACCATCTCATCGGCTATTTGATACAAATACGGGTCTAAGGCAGTTCCAATATCACTTGCTTTAAAGTCTCCTGCTTGTTGTGAGACACTTGATAAATCTAATTGTAGCGGAATTGTGAGAGCCTTAATCGGACTCAAGTATCCTTCTTTAATCGCTTGTGGTAAAGAATACTGATAGGCTAACGTTTCAAAGTATTTACCTAAATTTTTCATATCACCACGATCAGGAGTTGCAGTAACTCCAAGTACATCCGCATTTTCGAAGTAATTTAACACTGTCTGATAACTATCAGAAATACAATGATGTGCTTCATCAACAACTATAAAATCAAAGTGTTCTTTGCTAAATTGATGCAATCGTTTTTCACGCATCAATGTCTGAACACTACCTACAACAACACGTTCCCAACTATTGAGGCTCGTAGACTCTGCTTTTTCAAGAGCAGTCCGGAGTCCTGATGCCTTATAAAGTTTATCGGACGCCTGTTCAAGAAGTTCTCCTCGATGTGCGAGGACAAGCCCACGCTTGCCCTCCCTAACTTTTTCTTCTATCACTTTAGAGAAAACTATTGTTTTTCCACAGCCTGTTGGAAGTACTAACAACGTTCGTTTAATGCCTTTGTCCCATTCATTAAGAATCGCATTCTTAGCGGATTCTTGATATGGTCTTAACTCCATGATTTAAAATCCCCAGGATGCTTGTTGGTTTACTACTTCCTCTTCTTTTGGATAGAACTTGTCAACTTCGTTGTATAAGTTTCCATTATATTCTCGGTTCTTAATTTTACATTTACCGACTTTACCAACAATCATGTTCCATTGTGGTTTAATCTTCTCGCCTTTTTTCTTCATACCAAGCGATGCAAAAAATGCACTGATAGTCCATTCTGTTCTGCTGTGAAGTAATATTCGATTTTGAACATCAACTTGTCGACCGGTATCAGGGTCTTCAACAGTCAATGTTACTAAAGCCATATTACAAGCCGGCATTTTTTCACTTCCGTCGAAACGACCTCGTTCAAATTTCTTAACTACAAAATCATAGTTTCCGGGTTTTAAAATAATAAAATCTTCCCCATCATCTTGAATTTCATCGTCCCATCCTAGTTCGCGTTCAATTTGATTATTATTTAATGTCATTATTTTTGTCCTCCTATTTTAAAATGGTAAATCGTCACTGTTTATATCTAAAACAGGCTCTCTCATATTTCGAATCTCTTGAATAACTTTTGGCCAATTAGCCACAAGTGCCCCATCAGTATATTCTTGAGGTAGATTTTCTAAAGGTGTTCCTTTTGGAAAATGCCCTTTTATATCTATTATGTAGTGCATCAATTCAGATTTAGTCACCTTATCAGTTTTAAGTAAATCTTGAAGCGCTAGACTTAAACATCCAAAATCATTATTAGTATCAGTTGAAACATTTTCCTCTAATGTTTCTTTTTGCACTTCGTTTTGATGTGCATTATCTTCATTCACAACTTGTTTGGTTTCAATAATTGGACCTACAAGATGATCAGGAATATGTAATGCGATTTCTTTGAATTCAAATGCAAGTTTATCAGCAAGACCCCAACGATTTTTAGCATCCCATGCTGGATTGTGTGAAGTAAACATTACACGAGCACCACCTTGTGCTTTATTTTTACCCTTTGTAGCACCTTGATTATCGACATTGACTACATGAATTTCATAAGTTGCAAATAAAACTGCATCCGCCCACTCTTTAGTTAGAGGCGACGTTTTCTTTTCAAGTTTAAGTTCCCATCTATCATAAGAACCTAATTCTTGAGGTTGTTCAAATTTACGCATCATGGCATGCGCTAGGATTAAGACATTGATTCCAGCGTCAACAACTTCCTGTAATTTATTAAGGAATCGACCCCACTCCTCTGCAAGCATCGTATACCCTTTCCCATATCCAAAATCCTCAATGGACTTAATCTTTGGATACTGGCCTATAAGATAATCTTTGGCCAGTTTTTCGGCCCAATCAGCAGTGTCAATAATGTATGTTAGACAAGGCTTATTTTGTTTAACATATTCGATTTGCGACAATAACATCGGCCATGAAGTTGGTTTATCAAATCGCGCTACATCAAGATGCATCGTAGATCCTTCTGTGTCGCTAAATAATGGATTTGGAAACAATGAAGCAAAAGTTGATTTCCCAATTCCTTCAGGTCCATATAAAATAACTTTTTGAGCTTTTATCACTTTACCTTTCGTTATATTCATGACTAAAATTCCCATCCTTTCTCTTCAACTTTCATATCGTTTTCTGTTGGTAGTGTCTCCTGTCCCACGACATATCCATCTTCAATAATAATTTGGCACTCATCTCCGCTTGAGACACGTGTCGCAATCGCTTGTAAATCTTCTTGCTCCAACCATTCACCAAATTCTTTCATGGTATCGATATCCATCTGTTCTAATTTATCGATTAGAACAAATCCACATTCAGGTTTAAGTTTTCGTACAATTGCTGTCGCAACGCGTAATTGTTCAGAGCCTGACATGTTGTCCCAATGCTGATCATTGAATGTTAACTCCCCATCTACAACACTTAGACCTGGTAGCGGTAAATCTGCTCCTTTCAATAAATCGAGACGTTCCTTACGAATCGCATCGATTTCTTCATTTAAATCCTTATATTGTTGACTGTAATACTCCGCTTCTTGTTCTGCTTGGTCTTTCTCTAAATTGATTCGAATTTTTGCATTCGTTTCATCAATATTAGCGATATTAGCTTCAAGTTCTGCTGTTGATTCATCATGAAGGTCTAATGCAGACTTACGAGCTTCTACAAGGTCGTTTTCGTTGGTTTCTAGCTTAGTTTGGTAATCTTGAAGTATTTCTTTCAGACGTTTATTTTCGTCCTCTAGATGGGCTAAATTGCGTCGTTTACGCTCTTTTTCTGCGTTCCGTGCCAGAATATCCTGCTGCTGTTTAATTAAATCTGATGCACTAATCAGATCTTCAGGAACGCCTTCATGACGCGGCATTTCTTGAGCATGTTTCTTTTTAGTATCGGCAATTTTACCAATTGCCAAACGTTCCTGATAGAGTTTATTTTCTAAGGTATCAAGTTCAAATAACTTATCGCCTACCCCAATAATTTCTAAAAGTGTTCGTGCCTTTTCTTTGCTTGTAGCTTCCATAAATTTGGGTAAGTCTAGTGCAAGTTCTTCTACAAAAGAATCTAGCAGAGCCTGTCCTGCCTTATTCCCAGATGGATCAATCACTTTTAAATCGCTATTTTTACCTTTGCGTTCTACGATTAAGCCATTACTTAACTCAACTCTAAGTGATGGCGGTGTTACAGAACCTTCTCTTCGTGGATTTGATGGCTGATATTTCTTACCACCTAGTGCCCAAGCAATAGAGTCTAGTACAGATGTCTTCCCTTGATTATTTTTTCCACCAAGTACCGTTAGACCTTTTTCAGATGGTACAACTTGCACCGCACGTACACGTTTAACATTTTCAATTTCCAGTTTATTTATTTTAATGGAATTCATTCTTGCTTCCCTCTCTTTCTAATTTTTTGGTAAATTCACAAGAACCCAGGATTGTTAATATTTGTAATTCCGTTGGAATTCCTGCTTCATGGATTGCTTTACATAAACCCACTAATGCATTTAATATATAATTTTGTGTTCCATTACATTTGATGTCAATTCCATCTTTTTCTTTCTTAATTGTCACGTTGTTTTTATCATTCATATATTTTCCCTTCTTTCTTTCCAATGATTGGTTTTTCTGTAAATACATCAATCCTTTGCAGTTCTTCACCATTTATCCCATGACATGCACCACATACGTCTAAGACAATTCCTGTTCTTAACACCCCATTTAATTCATAACTAACAGTTTCATACAGATCGTATGACTTAAATCCTTCCTTTAATCGTTCACTCCAGCGAGTTGAATTCGCAGTTGCAAGCACATCTTTACCTTGATACTGATAAATTCCGTCAGATACCGTAAAATCTTCTATCGTTAATCCTGACGCAGTATTGTTTGTTGATTCCCCATCCCAAGTGCCATATTCAGTTATATATACTCTTACGGAAGATACCTCTGCACCAACATTTGAGATATATTTCATAGTTTCGATTTTGGTTTTATTCTCAATTTGTTGTTTATCTAGTCTCACCATTTCTTGATTGATTAATTGTATTTTTGACTCTAAAACTTTTCGTTCTTTTTTGGCCAATTCAAGAGATTGGACAGTTAAATAAGTTAATGTTAAAATAAAGCCGTAAAGGATTACTTTTCCGGCCAAGGTGAGTGTCCTTTTTTTGTTTTGTTTTTTCACTGATACTTCTCCTTTTTTTGATATGCTTGGATTATATGGGAAGGGGGTGAAAACATGAGATTAAATCACGATTGTATCCGTTCTGTCATGCTTTACTTAGAGGAAAACTTAGAAATAGCATCGTTAATCGACACCAAAGATATCAATCTCCCCAACTTCTCACAAGATGACATTGATTATAGTATTATTAAAATGCTTGAAGCTAATTATTTGGATGGAAAAGTTTATAATTATTCTTACGGTATGCGTCTTGTTGAAGTCAAATCAATATCTTGGGAAGGACATCAATTTCTTGATAATATTCGGGATAGTAAAGTTTGGTCTAACACAAAATCAAAACTTTCCACCTTTTCTTCTGTATCAATTAATATAATGTCTCAAGTGGCTGCATCAGTCTTATCCCAAATGATTAATGGATAGATCAAAAATAGAATCTCAACTTAAAATTTATACTTAACACCGTTAACTAATTGACGGTGTTTTTAACTATCAAATTTTCAATCACTAGTTTTACTTTTTTGACGAATCTGATAACACATCAACATCGATTCTAAATTCAATCCTAAAACTTGTAGTACCGCCCCTTTCCTTACCCTTTCTGGAAAGATATCCAAGTATCCATTATCTTCATCCCAGCTCTTTGCCTTGATGAAGACATCCTGGGCATCTATTTTGCTTAATGAAAAATATCTCTGAATAGTCGTTACTGCTATATAATCATCAAATAACATTTTTTCTTCATCTGTTCGTTTAGGCATTTACTTCTCCTTTTCTTAATATCTCGCAACGAGATATTAATCATCAAAAAAATTTAATTGATTTATTTCAAATTCATAATAATTGAGCAAATTCAATATAGTTTGAATTTTTGCATTTTTCAAAACAACTGGATCATTTTCCATTTTCCCTAAATGCTCACGCGATATACTAACATGATTTGAAACAGACTCCTGAGAGTAACCACGTAAAACACGCATTTGTTTTATGCTCAACTTTTCATTCATATGTTCACCTCCTGAGGATAGTATATATCACGTTGCGAGATATTGCAATACAAATATCTCAAAAAGTTATATTGTAGTTGTCTATAATATCCTTTTGTGATATATTTATCTCATAAGGATATTATGAGGTGATTATATGGATAAAACTTTCAATAAAAAATTATTTGGGTCAAAGTTAAGAGCTTTAAGAAAGAACTATTCTCTAACACAACAAGACTTATCAAATAAAACCGGCTTTTCTCAAAATACAATTTCAAATTGGGAAAACGGAAACAGAGAACCCGACTCAATTGGTGACTTAGTCAAACTTGCAGATTCACTTTCAGTCCCCGTAAGCTATTTTGTTGATAATTCAATTGATCCTGTTTCTGATTGGAGAACTGATTTTAATATACCTGAGTTTATGGATCCTCCTTTTGGTGATTTCACCTCTAATCTCAAATATTTCTTTGATAAACCAGAATTGTTTGACATTTATCGTCAAATTCATGATAACGAACAACTACAACAGTTATTCAGTATCTCTAAAGACTTATCACCTATCGATTTGGAAACGGTATTGATGGTTGCTAGAGGAATAAAAAAAGAGAGAAATCAGGATTAGAATGCCTCTTAAAAATATTATTAAAATTATTCAACACTATGATTTTTTTAATGTTGTTTAGTTTACACTTGATAATTTTCAATTTAGTTATATATGCATATCGAATAGATTGGAGAATTTGTAAATGAATAAAATAAGCATAAAATACCTAGAGCAAAGAATGGATATCGATACTGAGATATCTAAATTGAAATCTTTATTTTCGGAAAAGATTGTTGGTAAAACAACTTCTTTTCCATATCCGGATATTACATTTAGTGATTTATTAACTGATTATTTTGATTCTTTTCCGTTATCAGGTACTTCTAGAAATGTGAAAGAGTTTTTTGAGGAGAGAGGTATAAATTCTAAACAAGAAGATTACAATTTATATTTATTAAATCTTTACTCAAATTTTATATTTTGGCTAATAGAAGAATATAGATCATTGAAATCATTAGAATTGGAATTTAAATTTATTCATAATTTGTATGATCGAATTCTTCTAATATTAGAGAGCCAAAATTATAAGAATATACTAAGCGAAGAAAAAAACGAATTTGGATTTTTGGATGTATTTACTGTCAAAAGAGATGAGGATATAGACTCGGTCCTTGAATATATTTCTCCGGAACTACGTCTAGATGTATTGTCATATATCGACTTTAGATTTGAAAAAATATCATTCATAAAGAATCGATAATTGCAAGATTATATAAAGATATTGAAAGCAAACAAATAATCTTGAACTGTGATCCTTTTAAATCATTATATAAAGATACAAAGTTTGCATTAAATATTCCCAGACATCATCGTGAATATGATATGACCGACGAAGACAAGATACTATGGTATGATAAAGCATTTCGTATGTATGTACACTTAATTAGATCTCATGAAATCAAAAATTATCAATCTGAGTTGAAAGAACTGAAACCATTAATTAAATAATGTGAATATTCCCTTGATTATTTATACAAGAAATCAGATACTTCATTATATTCTATCAAAACTATTATGTAATTCGGAGGTGATTACAGTTGGCAGTTAAAGAACTTATAAAAAATAAAAAATATGATGTGCGTGTTGCATATAGAAATGGATACGGCAAACCAACTGAACGTAGAAAGATTATTTATGGTACTCGCAGAGATGCAATCTTAGCCGAGAATCTACTGATTGAAGAACTAAGACTTGGTGTTACTAAAGAGATGACATTTATAAGACTTTTTGATGCTTATCACGAATCAAAACCAAATGTTAAACCCGAAACGTTAAGAAAAGAACGTGAGTTATTTTCGAAGTATCTCATTCAAATTTCTAATAAAAAAATCGAGTATATTACACCTTTTAACTTAATCACCCTTAGAAATAATATTGAAGCAGCAGATGGATCCATTACACAAAAAAATAAAGCCATCTATCTTCTTAAATCGATTTATAAATTTGGTAAGAGAATTTTTGGTATCAATGATATTGCTTCCGATGTAGAAATTATCAAACCAAAGGTTAAAGAAAAATTCACTTATTACACCCTTACCCCTGAGGAATTCCAGGAAGTCATTCAGTACGAAAAATTAGAAGTATTTAGACTTCTATATGAAATTTACTTTTGGGCAGGACTTAGACGTGGTGAAGCACTAGCTCTTTTCAAAAAGGATTTGCTTCGTACAAAAGAGTTAGATGTTTATAACTCAATTAATTCTTATCAGGAAGTTGGTCCACCAAAGAACGAGAGTAGTTATAGGAGAGTCAAAATACACGACGACCTCTATAATCGCCTCCTACCGCACGCAAAGAGCAAAGGTAAATTCTTATTAGGCGGAGAAACAAATCTCGCTCCTAACACAGTTAATCGTCGTTTTAGTGCATGTTTATATAAAGCTAATGTCTCTCGCAGAGAAATTGGCTTAAAAGAAATTCCACATGTTAGAATTCATGATCTGAGACATTCTCACGCTACATTCCTTGCAAGTCAGAATATTCCAATAACTGTAGTAAGTGCACGACTCGGTCATAGTTCAATTTCAGAAACAATGCAAACTTATGTCCATTTATTTAAAGGTGATGATGCTCGTGCAATTAATGCCATTCAAAATTATATTAATGATGATTCTATTTGCACATCAGAAAGTCTAAATGACGATAATCTTGAAGATAAAATACTTTCAGTCATAAAAGGGCAATCTTTTTATACCATCGAAACTACTTTTAACAGAATTCTTGAGGATTTGAAACAAAGTATTACTTTATAATTCCTGCCATACATCTGCCATACAAACCATGAAAAATAGCGATATTTGATGATACCCTATGATAGCAAAACCCACTATTTAGTGGGTTTTAGATACTGTATGATACAACTAAGACAGTCCTGCTACCCCTGCCAATTATATAAATACAACCACTTTCGAGTGGTTTTTTTATGTTACCCTCTTGTTTTATGGCCTACAAAAGGCCTACAGATTGTTTAAATCGACTCAAATTACCTGGTATTTCTAAATGTAACTCATCATTAAACACATCCGCCCTTATCTCGACTTCAGTTGACCCTTCATGTCCACTATAGTACTATGTGAACAAGAAGGGATGGATTTCAAGATGATTTTTCTCACAATGTTCTATAATAAAAAAACACGTGAGATTCATTAAATATTATTTTGACTTACTCATCTGGTCATGGCTTATCATTTCCATGGACTCAATACTACTTTAAACAACACATGTTTTCTATGAGCGTGTAATACAAAAAGTTCCTTTTTTCATTTTAGTGAAAAATAATTTATTGAAAACTAAGGAGGAAATATAATTATGGTAGCATTATTTGGAATACTTGGAATTCTTACATTTTTTATAGGAATTATCTTATTCGTCATTTCATTATTTAAAAAAACGAGTAAGAAGAAACCCTTGTTTATCATCTTAGGTTCGGTCGTACTCTTTGGGATTGCTATGGTTAATACCCCCTCTACTGGAAGCACCGATGAGATAGATGTTGCAGTAGAATCCGCAAAAGACCCCGAGAAGGAGTCAAAAGACGAAACAATAAAAACAGAGTCTTCGGAGAAAGAGAAAGAGTCTGTATCTGTTGAATTTAAAAATGCCCTGATTAAAGGACAACAGTATGCCGATCGCATGAATATGTCTGAACGTGCCATCTATGACCAACTTGTGTCAGAATACGGAGAGAATTTTCCTGAGGATGCTGCACAGTACGCTATTGAGAATATCAAAGCAGATTACAATAACAACGCACTTGAAAAAGCAAAAACTTATCAATCTCGAATGAGCATGTCTCGTGATTCTATTTGGGAACAACTTGTTTCAGAACATGGAGAGAATTTTACAGAAGATCAAGCAAATTACGCTCTTGAAAATTTACCCAATTAGTTTCTCTCATTTAGTAAATATCGTGTTACAAAGCAACTAAGAATTACTTACCCTTCTTATATTTTATTCAACCAAGTTACCTACGAACTAGGTCACTACAGCGTGATTAAAACTGATTACTTTGAATAAAAACACAGGTGAATTTTAGGTTGATATCATAGAAATCAAGTAGTATTAAACCTAAAAGAACATCAATATCTCGAAAAGACCCTTATGGATAAGGGTCTTTTGATTTCTTAATATTCATTAACATTTTATTAAGAATACCTAATTCTTAGTTTCATTTGGGTGGAGCTTGTTATAATTTTGATGTAGCGATGCATGTCTTTCTCCATGAAAATAAGTTATCATCTGTACAATCGTTACAAACAAGACTCAAGTTCTCATACAGGCTCGAGTCTTTTTTATGTTACAATCCTCTTAGGGGGATGGAAATATGAAACAATCGATCATTAAGCATCAAAAGATGCTTTTAAGTTTTATCGCTTTTATTTTGGGATTATCTTTATCAAGGCTTCCACAAATAATTCGAACAGGCGTTTTTTGGTTTATGCTTGCTTATGGTATTTACGTTATCTATGATGCAATTCAAATTCAGAAAACGATTAAAAATAAATCAAACAAAAAAGCGTGAATCCTCACGTTTTTTCTATTAAAGCATTATGTTATCTTGCGTGAATTTCATAAACCCTTTCCCAAGAATGATATAATAATCATAGGTGATAATATGGAAAACATACGACACGATCTTGAACATCGAGGATATCTCGACTTAAATATCGTGACACAGTGTGCAGACTTAAGTGATGACGCATTGGTAAAACAATTAAATGCGAAAACCGCACAAGAACGCACGGCAGCTGTCCATGTCGGCGCAAGAAGATGGAATTATGAACCCTGGTTTGTTGATTTGCTCTTGAAGCAATTAATGAATGAAAAAGCGCTCTATACACGACTTGAAATATGTCGTGTTTTAGAAGGTGGCAATAATGATGTCGCCGCTGCGATGATGCCCTATCTTGGAGAGATTGGGCACAACCAACATCAAAACATTCCAAAGGCAGTCTCGCGTAAACGAAGCTATCCTTTACCGCGTGATATCATTGCACGTACATTGGGTAATATGAATGCCGCAATTCTATACACAATGATTGATTCCTTAGGTTCGCTCTCACAAAATCAAGTCAGTGAGTTTGTTGATGCTTACGGTTATTTTATTTCAAAGCATCCTCATTTGGCGACACAAGCACACTTAAATGTCATCGAATATCTCATCAATACTTACGCAGATGATGATTTAATTCTTTGGAAATGCATGCAATGTCTTTCAGTATTTCCACTTGATCGTGCGCTCGAAATTTTAAACAGCCAGTACTTAACCTGCGACCATCCGACGATTCAGTCCGAAATTAAACGCAGTATCCATCAAATTTCACGAAAAAGAGAAGCTATTTAGCTTCTCTTTTTGTATAGGGTTCCAGTTGGAAAAAGAAACATTGTTTATGAGCGTATGCCTCAAGTTGGCAAATCCCTTGATACACCCCTTCATCCGATGCATCTTCCGTTACCGTCTGAAATAGCTCAATCTTTGGATTTTGCTTACGTTCATGAGCCATCGCTTTCTGAAACCAACCTTTGATGCGTTCAGGGGTAGAAGTACAGTAAATAATATCCATAATTTGTTCCCGTACCGTTTCGAAATCATCATTTTCTTGCGAGGCGAGCATCCGACCCAGAGTTCGAGCTTTGGCATCATCAATTTCTTGACATAAAAATTTAGTCGAATACCAAAGATGATAAACATCAGACCAAGTACACAATGATGTCTCCTTAACATAATCAATGGTTTTTACACGACGAACCACATCCCATGATTTCAAATTTGATTGTACCGTTTCAGATGTCACAGTAATGCCTTTATGAGGAAAATTCGCAACCCAGATAAAACGATCTGCTTCTTGAACTAAAATCGAATTGGGGATAATCCCTTCTAGTAAATAAATCGGCTCTTTCATGTTTGAATTAGACTGCGAAAATCGCGACTACGCCCAATGTATTCCAAATCATATGTAAATACATTGCAGCTTTGATGCTGTTTGTCTTTTCATAGATATATGCGAAAAATGCTCCCATTCCTGCATAAATTATAAGATTAAACATCATCACCCATTGCCCAGTCACAAGTTCCGTCGTAAGATGCATCAAGCCAAACAAAATCGAGCTTACTGCATAGGCTGCAAAGCGGTTTTTATGAATCAACTTGCGGAAAATTAATCCTCGGAAGAGCAGTTCTTCTTTAATTGGACCAGCAACAACCGCAAAAACAAAATACATAGGGAATCCAATCCCTTTCATTGCAATCAGCGCTTCTTGATTAATCGGTTGACTGGATCCACCCAGTGTTTCAATAAGCATTGCCACCAATGGACTTACAATAAAATTCGCAAAAACCATTACTACAAAATAGAAACCGACCTTCCGTAATATGTGTATACGTGTTAATGGATTTGGAAACGTACGTGCCTCCTTGATTAATGGTAAATTAATCCATAATAAAATTACCGTAGTTAACAACATCATTACAATGGGCGTAAACGCAGTCATGTTTATTTCTTGAACCATTTTCATCTCAATAAACACCCCGACAAATGCATCTGAAAATGTCGATAAAATAAAAATGGAAAGCACACTCCAAAATAATCGTTTTCCTTTTAAAGGGGATTCAATGTCCCCAATCCCAACCTCGTGGTTAACCGTCTCACCGTAGAAAATATCTTCTCTGTAATCCATTGACATACATCCTCCTCAAAATTACTTGCTTTAATTATACCTTAATTTAGCTCATTAATTCATCCTTCATGAACCGACGCTCTTGGAAGCAATAAAAAAATGCACCTAAGGTGCATTTAAGAAACCTGAAAGGCACACTCCGAGAATAAACGCACCTCGTCATTGCATCCGATTAACGTCTTACACATCGCAATCATTTCAGTTGCGTATCCATTCCCTCGAAACGCTTCCTCGACATAAATCATTTGAAGTCGTGCGTGATTCTTATTAAAGGAATCTTTTTGAATGTGCGCAAACCCTGCTGGAAAGCCACAATCATATTTAATAACAAAAACATCTTGATCTGAATTTAGTTGTTCTTGTATTACGGCATGTCGATGTTCGTAAGAACAATCAGTCTCACACATAATGCTTAGATATACCAATTCTTCAAGTTGTTCTGGGGTACCAAGACAAATCATTGCGACATCCTCCATAAACCTATCTTATCGTATTCATGGTCATGTGTCATGAAAATTAAATGAGCGTTTATGTAACGGCGCTCACAACCGTAACACCATAACGCGGTCGCGTATCAATGTCAATTATTTCAAGCATTTCTAATAAAAAATATCGTTTTTACGACGGTGCGTGCTATACTAAAAACAGTAAAAAGAGGTGTACTATGAAATCAATCGATCTTCAACACGAGAACAGTCGTTTCGCATATGTTTTTTCATTTATTTCCGGTTATTTAGATGTTTTAGGAATCCTTGCCATTGGTGGTGTATTCCTGTCTTTTATGAGTGGTAACTCAACCCGCTTAGGGATTCATTTGATTAACCAAGAATGGATTGAAGTTCTTCGCTATGTTTTGGTACTCATTTCCTTTGTTCTAGGATCTTTTATCGGTAACCTTTTCTGCACTGGTAGTCATGCGCAATCCATCAAAAAAATTTTAGAACTTGATATCCTCTGTTTGGTCGTCGCTCTGGCGTTTCAATTTACCACCTATCAAACGTGGAGTTTTCCCCTCATAAGTTTTGCGATGGGAATTCAAAACAAGGCCCAAGTTGAAGTTAATAACGCAACAATTGGGAAAGGATTTATGACCGGAGTGCTTTATGGTATTGGTGAAGCGTTTGCGCGCTTTGTACGCAAAGAGACGAGCTGGCATGAAGTATCAACATTAATTCTAACATGGTTCTTATTTTTTTTAGGCGCCATGACGTCAACCTGTCTACTCTGTTTCATCAATGCTACGCTTGCATTAGAATTGATTGTTGGTTTTATATGTTTCATTTATCTTAGTTTTTGTTTCTATCATCAACACTAAAAAGAGCCACCAAGGTGGAGTTGTCAAACAAAAGTAGACATTAATAAAAGACTAGAAACCCTTATCCATTTTATATTGGATAGGGGTTTTGTAATTTAAACAGTAAGTAGGTCTTTCAAAATTAAAATAATGTACATATTCTTCGATAAAATTTTCAAAGTTATCTACAGACCAGTATTGATAATCACACGCCATTTCTGCTTTAATCCATCCATTTAATGATTCGATAATTGGATTATCTGTAGGTGTTCCAGCTCGCGACATAGATCTAATTATGTTATAATTTTCATGCGCTT
>NZ_SCFT01000004.1:16149-137060 GCF_016617655.1 Erysipelothrix sp. strain 2 (EsS2-7-Brazil) | reverse complement strand
TGAAAGTGATGGAATTGTTTTTCCGTTCTTTCTTAACGTATATATTTCTATTTTCTCTTCTCTTGTTAACTTTGACATATAAAAACCGAACCTCCTCATCTTTGTTCAAGATTTGGGGTTCGGTTCATAGTATCTTTTTTTATAAAAGCCATAGTAAACCAAGACAAGCCGATACAATAAGAATATGAGTAGTTTGAAGCTTAAATTTATAACTTAAGCCAAGCACGATTGCAAATGACACAACGGTCAAAGCACTAAACTGACTTTCTTTTAGGATTAACATGGAAAAAATGGTTACCGTTGCAAGGCTGATCAGTGTAGCAGAACTAATACGTAATGACTTAAGAATAATTTCCCAAAGTTTTTTGTGAGTCGCATTAATGTAGGAACGATACACAGTAAGGGTCAATACGACGCCGATTAGGACACAACCCAAGGTTGCGGTCATGGCCCCAGGAACTCCAGCAATGTTTAGTCCTACAAAAGTGGAGATGTTTACTGTTAACGGACCGGGTGTCATTTGGGAGATGGTTATCATATTGATAAACTCATGGGTGGTAATCCAACCATGGACATTGATAATTCGATTTTCAATCAAAGGAATGGTTGCATAACCACCACCTAAACTAAACAATCCTACATATAAAAATTCTACAAACAATTTAATCAACGCTAACATGGCGCAGCTCCCATCGGTTTAAAAGATATACAAACATAAAATTGAGGATAAGAATAAAAACAATGTGAATTTTGAACACCAGCGAAAGGATTAATCCCGTAGCATAAAACATGATTGCGGATTTTTGATCTCTTTGGTATAGATCCTTCACCATGTCGATGACAAGGCGCACCATAATGACAGCAACACCAACCTCTAATCCCTTAAAAATTGCTTGGATAAGGGGCTGGCCCATAAAAAAATCATAAGAATAAGTAATCACTGAAATGATAAATAATGGTGGCAAGACGGTGCCAATAAATGAGGCGAAGCCTCCAGCTTTACCGTTAATTTTATAGCCCACACCCGTTGCAAGATTTACGGAAATGGCACCCGGTGCAGATTGAGCAATCGCCGCTAGGTCTTGTAATGTGTCTTCGGTGATTAATTGTTTCTCTTCCACATATTTTGTACGTAAAATGGGGATGGTTATGTATCCACCACCAAAGGACACCGCGGATAAGAAAAAGGATGTATAAAATAGTTCGAAATTTGTAATTTTCTTCATAAAAAACCTCCGCTTGTATTATAGGTAATTCTTAGAGATAATTATAATAGATAGAATGAATGAAGGTATAACCGTATCGTTATGGAGGAAGGCATGAATATCCGTTTATTAAAAATTTTTAAGACAGTTTATGAATTAAAGTCAATTACAAAGGCTACAGAGATTTTGTACATATCACAGCCCGCTGTATCGCAAGCAATTAAGGAACTTGAGACGGTTTTAAAACGTAATCTTTTTGTGCGTAAATCAGGAGGAATCGAACCAACACCGTTTGGTACTCAATTTTACGTTCAGGTTACTCATTTTTTAAAAGGGTATCATCAGTTTGAGTCAGATGTTTTTAAATTGGATCAGTCCAATCCATTACGAATTGGTTCCAGCATTACGGTTGCCAAGACCACACTCCCGGATATTATTAAAGATTTTGAGGCATTGAATTCAACCAATAAAACAGTAACAACGATTGCGAATGCTCAAGATGTCCTTGAACTGTTGGTTGAGGATAAAGTCGATGTTGCCATTATTGAAGGTGCAATGCAAGACGATGGTTTTGAAACGATCCATCTTGGTTCTTATGAACTAAAATTTTTCTCAAAAACTCCATTTGATATTTCGACACTCGAGTCATTACTTCAACATCGAGTCTTGCTCCGAGAGCCGGGCAGCTCAATTCGGAATGCATTTGAAGAATTGCTTTTAAGAAATGGATTGGTTTATCAAGCAACATGGCAAGCTGTGAATTCAGAAGCAATCCTATTTGCGGTAAGTCAAGATTTAGGAATTGGTTTTTTACCGGAAGTTCTCATTGATGATGTATTTTATATTTATAACGATATCAAGTCAGATATTCGTACACCGATAACTCTGTGCTATCGGAAAAATCAAGTTTTTGAAGATCCTTTAAATGAATTTGTGGAGATTGTAATCAAGGCGTTTGGTAAATAATACGAATTCCTTTAATCCGAGCGTGTGATATGTTAGAATACTAAAAAAGAAGAGGTGACTTATGGATTATTCAGTATTAATTGTTGCCGCTGGAAAAAAAGCAGCAGAGGGTGCAAGTTACGCAAAAGCACTTGCCTCATTTAATGACTCTAAAAGTGTTTTAGGTCAGACAATTTCCGTGTTTATGCATGACACGCAATGTAAACAAGTCGTAATTGTTGCGAGTTCTGCCGATATGACACGTGTTGTGAAATCGAATGGAAGCGGTAAAATTGTTTATGTTAAAGGTGGGAAAACACGTCAAGAGAGTGTGCTAATTGGTCTAACAGCCGTCTCTGAAGATGTTGTTTTGATTCATGATGGAGTACGTCCATGGTTGCGTCAAGGTTTAATTGATAAACTTCTTGTGCGTATGCAAACTGAAAAAGCATGTGTACTCGGGTTACCTCCTACCAGCCGCATGTGCCGAGTTGTAGATGGTTATATTGAGTCAACAGTTGATACAGATTCTTTCATTCAAACCCAAACACCACAGGCATATCACACTTCATTTATTTTGAGTTGTTATGCGAAAGCAAATCGATCGGGTGGAACGTTTATGGATGATTCAGAAGTTGTCTCCGCATTCTCAGACGTTAAGATTGCAGTTGAAGCGGGCGATTCGCGAAATCGTCGATTTATACTTAAAAAAGAAGATTAGGACATTAGGTCTGTGAAACTTATTTAGTGATGACGGAATAGGTTTACATAGACCTTTTTGTTTGGTATAATGAAGAACGGATAAAATATAAAAAAATATCCTTGCTCGAAAGAGCCATAGACCAGAAGGAGGTGTACAAATGCGCAAATATGAAGTAATGTACATCGTGAAACCTACATTAGACGAGGAAGCTCGTACAGCAGTTATTGCTAAATTACACGCTATCTTAACAGATAACGGAGCAACAATTGATGATGTTAATGAATGGGGTTTACGTGAACTAGCATACGAAATTGAAGACTTCAAAAAAGGTTACTATGTAGTAACTCAATTTACATCAGGTGACGAAGCAGTTAATGAATTTAACCGTTTAACACGAATCAATAACGATGTAATCCGTCACATGATCGTACGTCAAGACGAAATCTAATCAAAAACACAAGGGGTGATTATTTATGATTAATCGCACTATATTAGTGGGTCGTTTAACTCGAGATCCAGAACTTCGTAAAACACAAACAGGTAAATCAGTCGTATCATTTACTGTAGCGTGCAACCGCCGCTTCGGTCAACAAGATGAAACTGATTTTATTAACTGTGTGGCTTGGAATCATACAGCTGATTTCATGGCGAATTACTTGCTAAAGGGTGCTTTAGTAGGGCTAGAAGGTCGAATTCAATCGAGATCATACGAAGATGCTACTGGCAAACGTGTGTATGTTCAAGAGGTAGTTGTGGATACACTTCAGTCACTTGAATCCCGCGCGCAACGTCAAGAACAAGGCGCAAGCCAAGGTCAATATCAGAATCAAGGCGGAAATCAAGGTGGATCAAGTTATACACCTTCATATCAACCAGATCCTGAACCATCATTCTCAATGGATGATGAACCTGTTCTCGATATAACCAGTGACGATCTTCCATTCTAATCGAAAGGAGATTTGTTATGTCATTCAGAAAATTCCGTGGACCACGTCGTAAAGTTTGCTATTTTACAAAAAATAACGTAAAAACAATCGATTACAAAGATGTGGAATTACTAAAACGCTTTATCTCAGCAAATGGTAAAATTATTCCTAGACGTGTTACAGGTACAAAAGCTAAATACCAACGTCCATTAGCAACAGCTATTAAACGTGCTCGTCAAATGGCTTTATTACCATACGTATCAGATAACTAAGATATACAAAAGCCTCTCTAACGAGAGGTTTTTACTTTATGGAGGATACTATTATGAAGAAAACATTGAGTCTTACTTATGGCGCAATGACTGTTGCTTTAACAGGTATTATTTTATTTTTTGATCGTATAACTGCAGGTTTTTTTATGACGTTTCTTGCGCTGCCTTTAATTGTTTATGGTTCGTATTGTGAGTGGTCGGATGCCTTCGTTGTCTATCTCTCATGTATCATTATGGCGGTTATTATGTCTGGGCTTTTCTCAACTGTTTTAATGATGGCGGGTTATGGTGCCGTAGGCTTAGCGTATGTTTACTGTATGAAAAAGAATGCCTCCCCATCGCGGAGTTATCTTGTTATGGGAGCGGTTATTGCATTGTTTTACTTTATAATGATTCGATATTTTGGACCTGCATTCGGTATGGATTTTCAAGAAATCATACAATCTGTGAAAGGAATACTAAATGTTCACAATTCATGGGTGCTTTATGGGATTTCCATCGGTATGGTTCTGTTTACAATGGCTATGGAGCTCTTTATTATTAAAACGAGTTCGGACATCGTTTTAGTGATGTTACATCGCAATAGAAAATAGTGTTATTTTGTGATAAAATTTAGGGTGAAAACCTAGGGGGTTTATTATGTCAAATCGATTTGAGACTCTTAAAACACGTTTAATGATTTTAACTTTGACCCAATTGGTGGTCCTCTTCTTTTTCCATGTTTTTATTAATAAATACTTATATGTTGTTCAATACATTTTCCTTGTGATTGATTTTGCGATTATCTTTTATATCTTTGCAACCGCGATTACAAGTCGTAAGGAGCGTGTTATCTCTGTTGCGGATGTATTAGGTCAGGAAGCACGGTACGCTTTTGAGTATGCAAATATGGGGATTATTACGCTTGATGATCAAAATACAATAACGTGGATGAGTGAACTTTTTGATGAACTTAATATTCTCGGAACGGGAGAATTGGTTACCGATATTTTTCCATCAATTGTGAAAATAATAAAAGGAAATCAAGAAACCATGACAATTCGTTTTGATTCGCATGTTTTTGAAGCATCAACAATGGGTCAGAAAAACATCGTTTTCTTTAAAGATGTTACCGAATTGAATGAACTTGAAATTATTAATAAAAATAACCAAGTTGTATTGGGAATTGCCCATCTTGATAATTATGAAGAAACAACACAGTACGAAGAAGAACAAACGATTGCCTTTATTGATTCAAACATTCGTCAGGCTGTTGTGCGATGGGCGGATAATCATGAGATGTTTGTGCGTCGTATTCGACCAGACCGTTATCTTTTAGTACTCAATGAGCAAGTGTTTCAGCGACTTGAGAGTGAACGATTCTCGATTGTGAATGAAATTCGAAAACAAGCTACAAAAATTGACGCAAGCATTACCTTGTCATTGGCTTTTGCACGACACAGTGATAATTTTAAAGATTTAGAAGATATGTCGAATAAAGCACTTGAAATGGCACAGAGTCGTGGTGGTGACCAGGTTGCAATTAATACTAAAAATGAAGTAATGCGATACTTTGGTGGAAATACTGAAGCTGTGGAGAAACGAAGTAAGGTTCGTGTACGAGTCATGGCTCAAAACCTCGGTGAACATATTTTAGAATCCAGTAATGTCGTAATTGTAGGACACCGCATGATGGATTTTGATTGCTTCGGTAGTGCCTTGGGTGTCTCATCAATTGTTTCAGTTTACAATAAAGAAGCATCTATTGTGATTGATTTAGAGGACACTGAGGTTAATCTTGCAGGCGGAATTCGAAAGCATCGTGAAGAATTTGAGAAGGATCACAATTTAGTAACACATGAAAAGGCGCGTGAACTTATTGGGCCCAATACATTACTTATTATGGTAGACCATCATTCCTTACAACAATGTCAATTTCCGGATTTAGTGGATAAAGCAGAAACGATTGTGGTGATTGATCATCATCGTCGTACGGGTGATTTCAAGTTTAAACCAACACTAACATATATTGAATCTTCCGCGTCATCTGCAAGTGAGCTAATTGTTGAGTTGTTCCCATATCACCGTCGAAATGTTGTTATTTCAAAGTTGGAAGCAACCTTTATGTATACGGGGATGTTGATTGATACAAATCGATTTAGAAATCGAAGTGGAAGTCGAACATTCCAAGCAGCTGCTGAGTTACGAAAATATGGCGCTGACTTAATGGAAGTTGAGAACATGCTTCGAGATGAATATGAAAGTTTTGAAATGAAGAATAAAGTATTAAGCAAATGTGAATTTTTCGATGATTACTATGTGATTGCGGCCTATAAAGATGAGTTATTACCACGGCCACTCATGTCACAAGCGGCTGATGAAATTCTCACGGTTAAAGAGGTTGAGGCTTCATTTGTGGTTGCTTATGTTGATGAAGACATTGTGGCCATCTCATCGCGTTCAAAAGGAGAACTTAACGTTCAAGTTGTGATGGAACGCCTTGGTGGTGGTGGACACTTTACGGGTGCCGCGGCTCAAATTAAAGGACAGTCGATTCATGAAGTAGTGGAATCGTTGAAAAAAGCTATAGAAAATGTAAGAGAGGAAAGTGAATAATATGAAGTTGATTCTATTAAAAGATGTTAAAAAAGTAGGTAAGAAGAATGATATTGTTGAGGTAGCCGACGGTTATGCACGTAATTTTTTATTACCCAATAAACTTGCAGTTATGGCAAGTGATCAAAGTCGTGAAATTTTAGACCACCAAAAAAAAGAACATGCTGCAGAAGTGCAAGCAGAGATTGAAAAAGCGAAAGAACTCGCAAAAGAACTTGAAAAAATCACTTTAGAATTTAAAGTAAAAGTGGGTGAAGGGGGTCGTGTATTTGGATCTGTATCCACAAAACAAGTAGAGGATGCATTGAAGAAAGAACACAAAATCAAAGTAGATAAGCGTAAATTTAAACCAAATGGTCCAATTACTCATTTAGGATCGAACCGTATCCAAGCAACATTGTATGGAGATGTAACCGGAGAAATCCATGTTAAATTAATTGCTGAATAAAAGGAGGAACTATGCGTAAATTGCCTTACAGTCAAGACGCGGAGATGGCACTTTTAGGAACACTATTGGTGTTTCCAGAGTCTGTTGCAGTTGTTGAAGAATATGACATGCAAGTCGATGACTTTTATAATACCGAGCACCAAAGAATATTTTCTCATATGTTGGAAATTATTGAACGTGGTCGTGTTTTAGATGCGACGACTTTAATAACACGATTAAAAGATCAACATGAAATTGATAGTGTAGGTGGTGTTGAATACTTATTTGCCCTTACGGAAAACAGTGCGACACCAGCAAGTGTGAAGCATTATATCGAAGTAGTTCAAGAAAAAGCACAGATGCGACGTCTTATCGATGTTGGGCAGTCTATCGCTGAAAAAGGGTTTGACTCTACAACAGAACTTACCGCACTCCTTGATGAAGCAGAACAGAGGATTTTAGAAGTAACGCGTGTCCGTCGAACGACTGAGATGCAACAAAGTCGTGATGTTGTACGAGAAGTAATCGACAATCTAAATCGTATTCGTGATAATCATGATCGTATTACAGGTTTGAAAACAAATTACAGTCATTTGGACAATGTCACCAATGGATTACAACGGGGTGACCTAATCATCTTGGCGGCGCGTCCCTCTGTAGGGAAAACCGCTTTTGCGTTGAACCTGGCATTGAATGCTGCACGTCATAACAAAGATGAAAAAGCAGGTATGGCAATCTTTTCTCTTGAGATGCCTGCAACACATTTGATATCTCGGATGTTAAGTGCTCAATCTTCCGTTAAAAGTGAGTATTTACGAACCGGCAACCTCAATGATGAACAACTCAATAATGTTTATGCTGGCGCGAATGTTCTATCGAAACTGAATATTTTTATTGATGATAGCTCAACAATCACCGTTCCAGAAATCTTTTCGAAGTGTCGAAAACTTAAAGCTGAAGGAAATCTCGATATGATTGTAATTGACTATATTCAGTTAATTACAGGACGCGGTAAAACCGAATCCCGTCAACAAGAAGTATCTGAAATTTCCCGTGGACTGAAACAATTAGCTCGTGAGATGGATTGTCCAGTTATTGCTCTGTCTCAGTTATCACGTTTAGTAGAACGACGAGACAGTAAAATTCCTCAATTGAGTGATTTACGTGAATCCGGTTCAATTGAACAAGATGCGGATATTGTTATGTTCTTATATCGAGAAGATTACTATAAAGATCGTGAAGGCGAGGATGACGACGCACCTCAAATGCCAAAACCAGAACAACAAGAAGTATTACTTAAAATGGCGAAACACCGTAATGGTGCATTGGCAGATATTACCCTTATGTTCAATGCTTCCATCAGTAAATTTTATGGAGTAGCCGGAGAAGGAGGTAGATTGTAATATGAAAAAACATAAAAACCTCATTATGATATCCGTTGCATTTCTTTTTGCGATTGGATTGGGTTACCTTTACAAGTCGCCAACTTCCGCAACAGAAATAAAAACCGCGTATGAAGCAATCGATTCGTCATCCGCGATTTTTCCTCAAGAAGTAGTTACTGTAAATGATAATCCAGTGGTTATTACAAAACTTTATCGTGAACAGAAACTTGTCGGCGTTATTAAAGATTCAACACGCTTACAAAAAATGTTCGATGAAGTATATGAAAATGAATATAAAGAAGAATTTCCAGACTCAAAGCTTGGATTTATTGATGACTTGATTCAAGTCGATGAGATGAGTTTTAATATTTATGAAGATCGCGATAATGATATTTTTGACTACCTTTATAAAGAAAATTTATTTGCGATTGAAGCAAATAAGGTAACGTTTTCAAATGGAGCCATTATCTACGTAAAAAACTCCGAAGATTTTGATTCGGCGCGCGATAAATTTATCCAGAACTTTACCAGTGAAAGCACATTTGATGCCATTAAAAACAATAAAAAAATTCCAGCGATTACCGATTATGGAACGAAGGACATCGATGTAAAAGTTAAAGAAACCGTTAAAGTAACGCGGGGTCTGGCAACGAAAGATAAGATTTTAAAAGATGAAACGGAAATTCTTACGTTCCTTAGTTATGGGTATAATCCTAAAGTTGAAACGTATAAAATTAAGCCGTTTGATACATTAGAAGGTATTGCATACCATAGTGGAATGAACGTAAATCAAATTCAGTCCATCAATGCTGATAAAATTAAAGACGTAAATCAAGTGCTTGAAGTCGGTTCGGAACTACGAGTAAGTAAGTTTGACTCACCATTTACCGTTACCGTAACAAAACAACGTATGACGACGGAACCCGTTTATCCTGAAAAAACGGTATATCAATCTGATCCAGAACTGGCAGAAGGAAAAGAAGTTGTGGACGTTGTGGAACAAAATGGTGCACGAGATGTTATTTACGAAGACGTTTATGAAAATGGTGCATCCATCTCAACGAAAGAAATTTCAAGTAAAGAAACTAAGAAACCAGTTCGTGGTGTCATTCGTTATGGAACTAAAGTTGAACCAAAAGTAGGTAGTGGAGCTTGGCGTTGGCCATTAGACAATGCCTATGTCCTCTGTGGATATGGTTGTTATCCAAATCACTCGGGTACTGACTTCTCGACACACGGTAGTGGATACGGTCCAATTTATGCGATTGACCGTGGTGTTGTAACTACAAACTCCTATGATCCAGGTGGATGGGGTAATTATATTGTTATTGACCATGGTAACGGATACCGTTCCCTCTACGCGCATATGGCAAGCCCAGGATATTTCCAAGCAGGTCAAACGGTTGCGAAGGGTGAAAACATTGGTTATGTTGGTATGACGGGTCGAACAAGTTATCCACACGTTCACCTCGAAATTATTGTAGGTGGAGGAACACGTGTTGATGCATGTGGTGTTATTGGCTGTTAAGGCTTAATCAAATCGAAGTATAAACGAGATTACGGTCTCGTTTGTGCTTTCCAAAAGGAGTTGGTTTAATGAAACAACATAAAGAACTGAAATTAATCCTGATAACTTTTGTAGTCTCAGTACTTATTGCGTATGCAATCGAAACTGTGAGTGCGAATGCGAGTGTTGTGGATTTATACAAATTAACCGATACATCTACATCAATTTTCCCACAAGCGGCTCAAGGGAAGTCTGACAAACCGATTGAGGTTACAAAACTTTATCGCGATAATAAACTAGTGGGGATTATCAGCGATGGCTCTAAACTTAATAAGATGTTTGACAAAGTATATGAAGAAGAATATAAAGCGGAATTTCCAGATTCAAAATTAGGGTTTATTGATGATCTAATTCTGGTTAAAGAGCTAAGTTTTAATCACTATGAAGATCGCGATGATGAAATCTTTCAATATCTCTATGATGAAAAATTATTTGCGATTGAAGTAAATCAAGTGAAGTTCTCAAATGGTGCGATTATTTATGTCAAGAATATTGATGACTTCAACAAAGCGCGTGATACCTTTATCCGAAACTTTACGGATGAGAAAACTTTTGAAGCGATGAAAAACAACCATAAAATCGAAAGTATCAAAGATTATGGAACTCACGATGTCAATGTGGAAGTTGAAGAGACGGTTCAAATAAGCAAAGGACTCACGTCAAAAGAAAACATTCTTATGAATGAAAGTGATGTATTAACCTTTTTAAGTTATGGATATAATCCTAAAGTTGAAATTTATGAAGTTCAGCCTTATGACACAATTGCAGGGATTGCTTGGCATAAAGGTATGGATGCAAATCAAATAAAATATATAAATAGTGATATAATTAAAGACGTAAACCAAGTACTTGAAGTTGGATCAAAACTTCGAGTAAGTAAGTTTAATTCTCCATTTACCGTTAAAATTACTCGCGAACGAATGACTTCAGAAGTTGTTTATCCCGAGTCGACCATCTATGAATCGGACCCGGAATTATCGGAAGGGAAAGAAGTTGTGGATGTTGTGGAACAAAATGGTAAACGAGATGTGGTTTATGAAGATGTTATTGTGAATGGTGCTCCGAAGTCTTCAGAAGAAATTCGGACTCAAATGACTAAAGAGCCAATTCGTGGAAAAATCCGTTATGGAACTAAAGTTGAACCGCGTATTGGATCGGGTAACTATCGTTGGCCATTAGATAACGCGAATATCTCTTGTGTATACGGAAATTCCTGTTATTACAATCACAATGGAACAGATTTTGTACTTAATGGTGGAGGATTTGGTCCAATCTATGCGGTTGACCGTGGTGTTGTCTCGGAGACGGTAAGTGGTTGTTTCGAAGGGAATTATGGCTGTGGAAGTGGCTGGGGAAACCATATCGTAATTGATCATGGTAACGGCTATACAACACTTTATGCACATATGGCTACCGGACCATACTTTAATGTTGGAGATCTTGTAAAGCGCGGAGATAATATTGGCTATATGGGTATGACGGGAACGACTTATGGTCCTCATGTTCATTTAGAATTCCGTTATCATGGCGTGCGGGTGGACCCATGCTCTGTTATGGGATGTTAGATAAAGGAAGATGTTTATGAAATATTCAATGCTTGCAAGTGGATCTAAAGGGAATTGCTGTCTTGTGGAATCGCAAGGGGTTCGAATTATGATTGATTGTGGAACCACCAAGCGTTATCTTAAGCAAAGTTTTGAATCACTTGAACTAACATTTGATGATGTAGATTGTGTGTTGATTACGCATGATCATAGCGATCATACAAGTCAGCTTAAACATTTTTCACACCATCAAATCTACTGTCCTTCTGATATTGTGTTCAATCATATCAGAGTTGAACCGTATACAAATTATCACGTTGGACCATTCGTAATTACAGCCGTGAAAACATCTCACGATGCGGATGATTCAGTTGGCTATATTGTGGATGATGGACATCGAAAACTTGTTTATATTACTGATACAGGATATATTCGAGAACAAGATTTTGAACTGATTCGTGATGCAGATTACTACATACTTGAGAGTAACCACGATCCTGAATTGTTAATGCAAACCAATCGTCCTTATGCCATAAAGCGTCGTATTTTATCGGATACAGGTCACTTGTCAAATGAAGAAGCGGGTGTTCTGTTATCAAAAGTTGTTTCGGAAAAAACAAAGGAAATTTTACTAGCCCATCTTAGTTCGGAAGCTAATGATGAATATTTAGCCCTATCAACAGTTCGTGAATTAGTTGATAATGAGGGGATTGAATTCAATGTCGCTAAACAATTTGAAATTGTAATTGGAGGATATCAAATATGAAAAAAGACCAAGGCTTTAAAAACACATTTATCGGAATTTTAGTTATTTTACTTGCTTGGAATGGATTTTTAACATACCAAGTGTATGATTTAAACAATCGCCCTACAGTCACAGAAAAGACAGAAGATGGAAAAACTGTTGAGAAAGTTGTCACAGAATTTGAAACAGATCCAACAAAAGTCGTTGAGAATGTTCGCGACCAAGTAGTGAGTGTCTTAAATGTTCAAGGTGGACAACTGGCGGGTAGTGGATCTGGAGTTGTATACAAAAATGAGGGTGGTAAAATTCATATCATTACCAACAATCATGTAACGGAAAAAGGGGAGCAGTTTTATGTTCAGTTCTCTAATGGTGAAAAAGTCGAAGCGAAATTGTTAGGATCAGATCCATTTACCGATCTCGCATTGCTTCAGGTAGAAACCGAATCGGACGTAAAACCCATGAAACTTGGAGATTCATCGGTTGTTAAAGTAGGGGAATTTGTACTTGCAATCGGAAGTCCCGTCGATTTGGAATTCGCAAACTCAGTAACGTTCGGCGTTATTTCGGGTAAAGACCGAAAAGTTCCGGTAGATTTAAATGGTGATCGTAATCCAGATTGGGATATGGTTGTTATGCAAACAGATGCCGCAATTAACCCGGGAAATAGTGGTGGTGCCCTTGTGAATATGAATGGCGAATTAATTGGTATTAATTCAATGAAACTTTCTTCGGCTCAAGTTGAGGGGATGGGATTCTCGATTCCAATCAATGAAGTGGTTCCAATCATTAAACAAATTGAAGAAACAGGTAAGGTTCAATATCCCGTGATCGGAATTTCGGGTGTTTCCGTTTCAGAAATGAATCCATTCCTAAGAAATTACTATAAAGTGCCTGCGGATGTAAGTGCCGGCGTCTTTATTGCGGAATTAACACAAAATGGCCCAGCCCGAAAAGCAGATATTAAAGAGGGTGACATCTTAACTCACATTAATGACAAAGCTATTTCGAGTTATCGAGAATTTAGACGCGAACTTTATACACATAAAGTGGGCGATGCTGTTAAACTCACCATAAATCGAAATGGCGCAACACATGAGGCAGAGGTAACATTGCAGTGATTAAAATAATCGCAATTGGAAAAATAAAAGAGAAACCAATGCAAGCACTGATCCAAGAGTTTGAAAAACGTCTTAAACCCATTCATGCCGTTGAGATGGTTGAACTTACGAATTCCAATAAAACAGATATTACAAGCATCATCGAAGATGAATGTCAGCGTATTATGGAAAAAATTGATGATCGTGATTACGTGATTCTTATGGACTTAAAGGGTAAAGATTTGGATTCTGTATCAATGAGTGAGAAAATAATTGACCTGATTGATATGGGAAAACCAATCATCTTTATCATCGGAGGTTCTCATGGTGTGAACCAAGCGATTCGAGATCGTGCGAACTATCGATGGAAGATTTCAAACCTTACATTTCCGCACCAACTTGTACGACTCATGTTGTACGAACAAGTGTACCGTTTTTTTATGATTTCAAAAAATCATCCATATCACAAGTAAAAAAAGACTAATCATTGTATTAATCTTTAAAATAGTATAAAATTGAAATGAAAAGTAGGAGGTTATACTTATGAAAGAGATTACAGTAACAGTTATTGATCCTGTTGGATTGCATGCACGTCCTGCAACCGTAGCAGTAAATGCAGCAAGCAAATTCAAGAGTGAAATCAAAATCAGCTACAAAGGTAAAGCTGTAAACATGAAATCAATCATGGGCGTTATGTCATTAGGAATTCCAACTCAGTCAGAAATCGTTATTTCAGCTGAAGGCGAAGATCAAGATGATGCAATCGCTACAATTGAAGAAGTACTAAAAGCACAAAAAGTAATTGCTTAATTTTATAATTAGAATAAAATAGAAGATGAGAATCTTCTATTTTTTTTATGCAGGAGGGAATTATGTCATTAGATAGATGGAATGAGTTGGCTCGCAATTATTCATGGATTGAGGAAGCAATGAAATCAATGGATGAAAGCACAAAACAGGACGCTTTTTATAAGTCATTAGAATTTGGTACTGCAGGAATGCGCGGATTATTAGGAATCGGACCTAACCGCATGAATGTTTATACGGTAGCGAAAGCAAGTGTGGGATTTGCGAAATACTTAGTTGAGACATTCAAAAATCAAGAATTAAAAATAGCGATTGCATATGACAACCGTCATATGTCTAAAGAATTCGCGGATGTGAGTGCAATGGTATTGTCCACATACGGTATTAAAAGTTACATTTTCTCACAACCTCGACCAACACCGGAGTTATCGTTTGCGGTAAGAACTTTAAACTGTGTTGGGGGAATTGTTATTACAGCAAGTCATAACCCTAAAGAATACAATGGTTATAAAGTCTATGATGAAAATGGTTGTCAATTGGTGGATCACAAGATTGCGCGTGTGATTACGCTCATCAATGAGGAACCGGATGAAACATGTGTTGATATCAATCAAGGTGATCGTTCAATGATTACATATATGGAAGCTGATTTTGATGAGACCTATAAAGATGCCATTCATTCGATTCAATTACGCCCTGAGGAAGAAAAGACGTTATCGGTTGTATTTACATCTCAACACGGAACATCTTATCCGCTTGTACCCGATATCCTAACGGATGCAGGATATCATGTTATACCCGTTCTTGAACAAAGTAATTATGACCCTAATTTTAGTAATACTAAAACACCAAACCCTGAAGAAAAAGTATCTTATGATCTCGCGGTTGAATATGCGAAAAACCATGATGCAGATCTCGTGTTGAGTTGTGACCCGGATGCAGACCGCATGGGGATTGTAGTTAAACATCAAGATACGTATGTTTACCTTACAGGGAACCAAGGTGGGTCGATCCTCCAAGAATATATTTATGCTACGCATATTGAAAAAGAAACGATGCCCGAAAATCCAATTATGTTTAATACAGTTGTGACTTCTGATCTAGGCGAAAAGATTGCGCAAGCATATGGTGTTAATGTGGAGAAAACATTAACCGGATTTAAGTATATTGGTGATAGCATTGAAAACCACAATAAAGTTGGTGATTACAATTTTGTATTTGGATATGAAGAGAGTTATGGTTACCTCATTGCGGACTTTGTACGTGACAAAGATGCATTGCAAGCATGTATGATGGTTGCGGAGGCAGCAAACTACTATAAAAACAAAGGTTTGACGCTTGTAGATGTTTTAAACGGACTTTACGACCGCCATGGTGCTTATCATGAAACGCAGGTTGCGATTACGTTATCAGGACAAGAAGGCTTAAATCGTATTCAAGAAATACTAACAACGTTTAGAGAATCAAATATTGAAATGTTTGCAGGAATTAAGGTTCTATATCGTGATGACTATCTCACTTCGACACGATCAAATGGTGAGATGTTAACATTACCAAAATCAAACGTTATTAAATACAGTCTTGAAGATGGTTCTTGGATTGCAATTCGTCCATCGGGAACCGAACCAAAATGCAAGTTCTACTATTGCGTTGTCGGTAAAACAATCGAAGAATCACTCTTGAAATTTGAAGCACTAAAAAAAGACATTAATCAAATAGCGCAACTCGACTAAAAATACAGTGTGCTATGTCTTTTTAAGGCGTAAACGGTACATTGATATATTCGTTAAAATCATGTATCTTATATATGAAAAAGAAGGAGCACATATAAATTATGAATAATATAGAAAACTTAGCAGTTAATGCACTACGTGTGTTATCTGTCGATGCAGTTCAAAAAGCAAATTCTGGTCATCCAGGGATGCCTTTAGGTGCTGCACCCATGGCATACACAGTCTGGGCAAACCATATGAACTTTAACCCTGCTGATCCAAAATGGATTAACAGAGATCGTTTTGTTCTGTCTGCAGGACATGGTTCGGCACTGCTCTACTCATTACTCCATGTATTTGGGTATAATGTTTCAAAAGAAGATTTACAAAATTTCCGTCAGTTTAACTCGTTAACACCAGGTCATCCAGAATATGGTCATACGGATGGCGTAGAAGCTACAACAGGTCCTTTAGGAGCGGGTCTATCGACAGCAGTTGGTATGGCAATGGCTCAAGAACATCTTGCAGCAAAATATAACAAAGACGGTTTTGAAGTCTTCAATAACTTCACTTATGTCATTTCAGGTGATGGTTGTATGATGGAAGGAATTACAAGTGAAGCTTCCTCATATGCAGGAGCAATGAATTTAGGTCGCTTGATTGTTCTTTATGATTCAAACAACATTACAATTGAAGGAAGTACAGATCTTTCATTCCATGAAGATGTTTGTGCACGTTATGAATCCTATGGGTTTGATACATTCGTGGTTGAAGATGGTAACGATATCGAAGCAATTAATGCTGCAATTACAGAAGCTAAAGTAAATCTGGATAAACCTTCATTTATTGAAATTCGAACAAAAATTGGTTTCGGAACACCTAAAGAAGGTTCTGCCGCATCACACGGTGCTCCAATCGGTGAAGAAGGTATCAAAACATTTAAAGAACTTGTAAATTATCCAAGTCTTGAACCATTCTATGTACCCGAAGAAGTTTACGAACACTTTAGTTCAATTGCAGCTGAAGGCGCAAAAGCACAAGAAGCATGGAATGCAATGATGGATTCATATAAGAATACGTATCCAGAATTAGCACAACAATTAGAGCAAGATTTCAAAGATATTACTGTTGAAGAACTCACAGCAAATAAATCACTTTTTGAATTTGAAGATAAGCCAATGGCAACACGCAGTGTTTCAGGTATGATGATTAACCGTCTTAAAGATCAATATTCAAATATTTTTGGAGGGTCTGCAGATTTAGCGCCTTCAAACATGACTCATATGAATGATGAAGATTCATTCTCTTCACAAAACTTTGCAGGACGTAATATCCATTTTGGTATTCGTGAACATGCAATGGCTGCAATGGGAAATGGGATTGTTCTCTATGGTGGACTTAAAGCATATGTTGCAACATTCTTCGTGTTCTCAGACTTCCTAAAACCAATGGCTCGTTTAAGTTCACTTATGAACTTGCCACTAACCTACGTTTTAACGCATGACAGTATCGGCGTTGGAGAAGATGGACCAACTCATGAACCTGTTGAACAATTAACAATGTTACGTTCATTACCGAACTTCTATACATTCCGTCCTGCAGATGCTACTGAAACAGCATACGGCTGGGTTTTAGCACTTACATCAAAAACAACACCAGTTGGACTGATTCTTTCACGTCAAAACTTACCACAACTTAAATTAACAGGTGCGGATGCACTTAAGGGTGGTTATGTTGTGAAGGATGCGGAAAAGGTTGATGCAATCATCATGGCTACTGGATCTGAGGTTTCACTTGCAATTGAAGCAGCTGAGTCATTAGAAAAAGAAAACATCGGTGTTCGTGTTATTTCAATGCCATGTATTGAACTCTTTGAAGCACAAAGCAAAGAATATCAAGAATCGGTACTTCCTTCATCCGTTCGTGCCCGTGTTGCTGTAGAGGCAGGGTCATCGATGAGTTGGGGTAAATTTATCGGACTTGATGGTGCGTATGTAACCTTGGATCACTTTGGTGGTTCTGCACCAGCACCAAAACTTTTTGAAGCATTTGGATTTACTGTTGAAAATGTATCTGAAACTGTAAAATCAGTAATCAAATAATAACGATTAAGATGTGAGGAAGTCTCACATCTTTTTTTATTCAAAGGATAGGGTATAATAAACATAAAAAGAAGAGGTGCATGTTAGATGATACGTTATATGGAAATTCCCGAGATTGAACAGGTTATGAAAATATGGTTGGAGTGCAACTTGGAGGTTCACTCCTTTATGGAGGCCACCTATTGGACAGACAATTATGATACTGTAAAAGAAATGATGGAGAATTCAAACATCTATGTTTCAGTTGAAGAAGGTGTTATTCAAGGGTTTGCAGGTGTGACTGAGGGCTATTATCTTGCGGGTATTTTTGTTTTGAAAGATTATCGAAACAAAGGAATTGGTAAGCAACTTCTTGATTATATAAAAACGCGATATGATGAACTCACACTTGATGTTTATGATCACAATAAACAAGCACAAAACTTTTATAAACGCGAAGGATTTGTTGTTGTGGAAACGCATCCCGAGAGTCCTGTCGAACATACCATGGTTTGGCCAGAAACAGTTTAATGATCTCTCATTAAGAGACTTGACTTAGACCGATGTAAGATGTAAAATATATAAGCCTGTAAAAAGGCTTTTGTTATGTGGGAGAGTGATGCAACCATTCATTTAACCACAGCACAGACAAACACATATAAGGAGGAATGTCTCGTGAGTAAAAAAGTTGCAAGAGTAGTTAAACTACAATTCCCTGCCGGTGGCGCTAAACCAGGACCTGCATTAGCTGGTGTTGGTATTAACATGCCTCAATTCTGTACTGCGTTCAATGATCAAAGTAGAGAACGTGCAGGAGATGTCGTTCCTGTAGAAATTACAGTATACGATGACAAGTCATTTGATTTTGTCTTAAAAACAACACCTGCTGCAATCTTATTAAAGAGAGCTGCTGGCGTTAAGAGTGGATCAGCAACACCAAATTCAAACATTGTTGCTACAATCTCAGCAGATCAATTACGTGAAATTGCTGAATATAAAATGCCCGATTTAAATGCAAATAGCATCGAAGGTGCTATGAACATCGTTGCTGGTACAGCACGTAATATGGGTATTGCTATTGAAGGAATGGAGGACTAGAGTATAATGGCTAAAAAATCAAAAAACGTCGTTAAAGCTAATGAATTAGTGGATCGCTCAAAAGTTTACTCAATTTCTGAAGCAATCAAATTAGCAAAAGAAGCAAGTTTCGCAAAATTCGATGAAACATTTGAAGTTTCATACCGTTTAAATGTTGATCCTCGTCATGCTGATCAACAAATCCGTGGTGCTATGGTATTACCTAATGGAACAGGTCGTTCACAAAAGGTATTGGTTGTAACTCAAGGTGCTAAGGAACAAGAAGCAAAAGATGCTGGAGCAGATTTTGTTGGTGGTAAAGAAATTCTTGAAGAAATCCAAAAAGGATGGTTCGAGTTTGATATTATCGTTGCAACACCAGATATGATGGGTGAACTTGGTAAACTTGGTCGTGTATTAGGACCTAAAGGTTTAATGCCAAACCCTAAAACTGGAACAGTAACAATGGACATTACTAAAGCTGTTGAAGAAATCAAAAAAGGTAAAATCGAATACCGTGTTGATAAAGAATCAAACATCAATACAATTATCGGTAAATCATCATTTACAGATGAAGCATTAGAAGAAAACTTTAACGCATTACATGACGTAATTCTTAAATCACGTCCAGCTGCAGTTAAGGGTGCTTTTATTAAAAACCTTACAATCTCAACATCAATGGGTCCTGGAATCAAAGTTTCAATCGACTAATTTATGTTAAATTAAACAAACCGGTCTTAGACCGGTTTTTCTATATTAAGGAGTAACCATGGACTTAAAATTTAACAGTGAATACTGTGTTTTTGTAACAGTTCTCACTAAATACAACAATCAATTTTTATTTGATAAAAACCAAAAACCCATTCAAGGGGTTTTACGATACAAAGAACGCATTGAAGATTGCGCAAAGCGCTTGGTTAAAGAAACGCTTAATCAATCGATAGAAAATCTTGAATTTATCGGTCTTGGAGAGTCATTTGGATTTGAGTGTAGTCACGGTCATAATTTTATCTTGATTGCGGATGTGGAAGGTTTCAGTGAAAATACGTCTTTCTCTGTGGTACAAGAAGCAAATTATCCTGAGATGTGGCTCCCATTGATTAATGCAGAGGATTTTGATTTTTATGAGTATCGCACCGTAGAACCGAGTTCTTTGGAGTCCAAGGATTTAAGTTATGCGATCGCTACCGGACATGAGTTTACATTTCGAGTAAGTGCGGTAATACGTTCAGATCAGGGAATTCTCTTCGATGATGCTCATAATTTAATTGGTGGTCGTCAACGACTTAATGAAACAATCTATCAAGCGTTGGAACGTGAAGTTAAAGAAGAATCTGGATATGATATCGATGACTCATATTTCATAGGGATTGCGGAAGATATTGTGGAACTGCCAAAGTACAATAAAATCGTCCATTATTTAAATCTTGTTTTTGAAGTGTCGGGTGATTTTTCAGAAAACATTAAGTCATCCGGTCAAGGATTCGTATGGAAATCCGAAGATGACATTGAAGACTTAGATATGGGGATGGTTGAAGTTAAACATATCATTGAGAGCATGTAAAAAGACAGCAGATATAGGGTGCTGTCTTTTTTTGTGTTTATATGCAATGACGAAGTGTCTCGCGAATGACTGATTTGATGTCGTTTTCAGGAGTAATTCCTAGGGTTTCCATTGTATCCGCGGGATCGAGGTAGAGATCCTCTTCATTCATCTTTTGGGATATGGCGACGTGGATCCCGTGTTCTTTACCTTCAGCTGCAGCATGTTGATCTGCCGCGATGTATCGATCAGCCATGCTTTCATAATCAACAACGTGTATTTGAGTGTCTTGGTTTAATGCTTCCACAATCATGTGGAAAAATTCTTCATATTTAAGGTTTGAATCGCATATTGCGTAGGTTGTACGGTGGGTTCCGTTTTCAAGTGCTCCTACAGCGGCTTCTGCGACCTGTGTGGCGGTTATGATGGCAGTCCCCCCTTTGTGTACCGGATAAACGGGTTGGTCACGTACCATGTCCACAAACATCTTCCAAAGCGGTGTTCGACCTGGCATTGTACCAAATATATAAGGGAGTCGAAGACTTGTAACGCGCATCGCTCCTTCACCTTCAGCAAAGGCAATTTGTTCTTGAAGTAAACGTGTTCCGGGATAACCTTGATTTTTTAAGTTATATTGCGGCAGACGTTCCGCAAACTCTGAAAAGTAAGATCCAAAAACAACAAAACTTTCAACACCTGCTTGAACAGCTAGTCGCGCAATACGTTGTGTGGGTAAAACATTTGCTTGATAGAAAGCCCGATAGGATGGGGCATCTGGCAACCAGCGTTCATCGGCACCAATTGCGTAAACAAATCCATCGACATCGTAAAGCATATCAACAATTTCAGAGTCGCTCATTTGATTAATATCACCTAAATGGCTTTCCACATTATCCGGAAATAAATTTTCGGAGGGCATTGGAGGAAGGGACATTGTCTTTACCTGATAGTCTTTTTTCAAGAGTTCGCAAATGGTATGATAGCCAAGAAATCCCGTTCCACCTAAAACAAATACTTTTTTCATGTACATAAACCTCGCTTTCGAGTACAGTGTAGCATTTTGACGATATCCGTTGGAAAAAGTATGGTGAAAACTGCACAAAAAAAAGAAAGACTTAGCTTTCTTTACGCGTAAATATATAGGTATCCTCTGTGGACAATTCACGATTGTAACTGTAACCATCAAAACGTATGGATTTCAGTTCTTGGAAAGAATGGATACGTTTTTCAATTAAGTGTGAGACCATTTTCCCACGAGCGATTTTTACGTATGTCGATTTTGTTTTGAAGGTGTCACCGACCTGTTCTTTAAAATCAAGCGTAATCATCGGCACATTGAGATGTGCTTGGTCAATCATTGAACTGTACTCGTTGGATGCGAGATTAACAATAGGTTGCGCAAGACGGTTTAAGTAGTTTGTAATTGGGTTACGCCAGATTTTATAGAGATCCATGGGTCCATTCATCATAAAATCAAGACGATAACGGCCTACAGCAGAAGAACACTTTGAAAGGCCGTAGAGTGCGGAGAAAATATACAACCGATCTTGTGCCTCTTGATAATCATCAGTAGACCACTGTTCTCGATTCATATTTTTAAATGAAGACCCTTGATAAGACCACAGTGCCGGGGTTGTTTCAGAAAAATTTTGGTAATTATGATACACGGTATCCGCAATTTTATCGGAGATGTTCATCATCGATTTAAGTTCATCCCGTGTATATGCTTGCATGGTTCTAAGAATTTCTGATTTGAGGTCGGGAAAAAGAGAATTCTCAAGATTAAATTGAGAATTCTCTTTTTGTGTTTTCGTTGGTGATACGAGAATAATCATTACTTTAAGGTCTCATACATCTCTTCGTGGAACCCAACAAACACACCATGGTCTCCAATTAATAACGGTCTACGAACTAAACGACCGGTTGTAGAGAGCAATTCAAGGGCTTCATCATCGCTCATTTCAGGAAGTTTATCTTTAAGTTTCATTTCGCGATAAACAATCCCAGATGTATTAAAAAAGCGTTTAATAGGCAAGCCACTAATCTGGAGCCATTCTTTTAATTCTGCTTTCGTTGGATTTTCAAGCATCATGTCACGATAAACAACATCGATATTGTTTTCTTCCAAATATTTTACAGCGCGTTTGCATGTGGAACATTTTGGATAGTAAATAAATAATGGTTTCATAAGAACCTCCCTTTAAATATATGTTAATGATAACATATTATTTTAAAGGAATACGTCTTAAAATTGTGGATGCGATGGTAAAGTCGACAAGACTGTGGATAAAACCACCAACACCAACCGCTAAGAAGACAACGGTAAAATAAGAACCGGTAGATATTGATTGAGAAAAAAAGAAAGGTGTAACGGCGAGACACTCAAGGGTAGCATGAATGATTCCGATAATAATATTAAAACGGATGCGTTTTCCTTTATGACTTAAGAAGTCTGGATTTTTTTTGATATAAAGCGACCCTAATAACGCAAAAACACAATGCGAAAAAGCACGAACGGCTACGATAAATGGGGTTGAGAGAAGAAACCCAATACCGGTACCAATTGCAACGGCAAGTGCTACAGATGGCGAAATAAACATCGCAACGAAAAGTGGAACATGGCTTGCAAGTGTGTAGGATGCAGGTGGGATGATGATTTTAGGCATAAACATCGGTATGGTGATACCGAGTGCAATCAGCAGTGCAGTGATGCTTAGATTACGAACAGATTTCATTGTGAACCTCCAAAGTGTCTTGACACCTAGGAGTATTGTAGAGGGAAAAGAAAAAGGTGTCAAGACACCCTAGTTACTTTCATAGAGAAACGCATGTTTTTTTAATTCAGTGATTAAATCGGCGTAATTTTCTTCAGAGACGGCAACGCGATGCAAGTGAATACCATTGGTTAAGGAGGCAAGCAATTCGGGGTTTTGATTCATAAAAAGGTCTATATCCTCTTGAGATTGGATGTTTAATTGCCCTGTAAGGTAACCATAAATTGGATGTTCAACGGTGACATCCAAAACTTGAGCGTGATGCTTAATGAATATTTCTAATTCTCTTTGGGTATCCTGGTGATTGTGTTGCATCGCCAAGGTGTATATATTTCGATTCGCATCAATACGATTCATGAGATAACCCTTACCCGTTGCGATGATATCGTGCCCTTGCGCTCTAAGTAGTGCGACATCACCAACAATAATCTGTCGTGAGACATTGAAACGTCTTGCGAACTGATTTGCACTGATTGCATGCTCGGATTCTATCAATTTTGTAATAATTTGTGTACGTCGCATATCGCCATGCATCTAAAATCACCTCTTATAACTTATTGTAACGAAAGATACACAAAATTGAAAGGGAAAGGTTGTCTTAGAACCTTTATTGACAGGTTCTAGTCACAATGATAGGCTAAGAGTACAGATGAAAAAGGCGGTTAATCATGAAAATATTACTCTATCAAAAGGGCGAGAAAGCATTTAGTAAATCGGGAATTGGACGTGCAATGAAGCACCAAGTTCGTGCATTGACCGAAGCTAAAGTCGATTTCACAACAAACACGCAAGACGACTATGATTTGGTTCATATTAATACTGTGGATTTTGGTGCGCGCATGTTTGCACGTAAAGCCCATCGTCGGGGTAAAAAGGTTGTGTATCACGCCCATTCTACCGAGGAAGACTTCCGAAATTCATTTATGTTTTCCAATCAAATTGCCCCACTCTTTAAAAAACATATTGTTTCAAGTTATAAGTTGGGGGATTATATTTTGACACCAACACCCTATTCCAAGCGAATTCTTGAAGGATATGGAATCACGATCCCAATTGAAGATATTTCCAACGGCATTGATTTAAGTCGATTTGAATATTGTGATGAAAAGGTTCAAGCATTTAGAGAGTACTTTAAGATTAAAGAAGGTCAACCTGTAGTGGTTTCGGTGGGACTCTATTTTGAACGCAAAGGATTGCCTGATTTTATGGAAGTTGCTCGCAAGATGCCCGAGGTAACATTCATTTGGTTTGGTCACACTCCGCTTGCAAGTGTTACACAAAAGATTCGTGATGCGATTAAACAGAAACCGGATAATGTCTTACTACCTGGTTATATTGCGGGTGATATTATAGAAGGGGCATATATGTGTGCTGATCTGTTCTTTTTCCCATCTTACGAAGAGACAGAAGGTATCGTTGTTTTGGAAGCATTGGCTGCACATTGCCAAACCCTTGTTCGAAATATTGGCGTATACGATCCATGGCTTGTGGATGGTGAGAATTGTTATAAGGGTGAATGTAATGAGGATTTTATCCGCATTATTCAAGGATGTCTTGATCAAACTTTGCCTTCTACAACTGAAGCAGGATATCAAGTAGCGAAAGATCGCAGTATTAAAGCGATTGGGGAACAATTAAGAGGGATTTATACAAAAGTTTTAAATCAGGATTCCGACATCTTTAAGTAAGGTTGTACTTATGATATTATGACGATAACGAGGTGGATATATGAAACGTCTAAGTGTTTTTTTAGTTCTATTACTAATTTTAACGGGTTGCAGCGATACGCCGGAAAAACCGGAAGTGGTTGAACCGCCTGTGAATACATATGAAACCATTGCATTTAAACTGGGTGGGAAAGCGTATCAACTCCCAGTATCGTATCAAACCTTATTTGAAGATGGATGGATTCCGACAACAGATATTGAAAGCATCTCCCTGGCTTCAAATAGTTATACAGATGGTTATGCTTTACGCAAAGATCGAAATATTATCTGGATTGCATTCTTTAATCCCGAAGATGAAGAAAAGATGTTAGAAGAGACGCTTGTAGCATCGATAAGTGCTGAAAATCGTGAATCGTATTATGATGATCCTGTGGATATTATTGTCCATGAAGGCATTTCCTTTGAAACACCCAAAGAAACAATCATACAACAATTAGGGGACTACACGGAAGATGAAAATGCACGATTTAAAAACATTACATTTGAACATACTAAAAAAGCTAAAAGTGTTTTCAAATTTGATATTGATTCGGGACGTATGGAATATATTGAAATTACAAATTATCGAAAACCAAGGTCGTAAAATAGATACAAATGCGTATCTATTTTTTTTTTATTTATTCTTGTCAGAAAAACATCATAAGCGTATGATAATGAAGAAAAAGTTGGGAGTTGTCATTTTGAAGAAAAAAGAACAGATTATTAATTATTTTGATAAGACGCGTTTAGCCTTTATTGGTAAGGGAATACTGGTAGGTATCTGCGCAGGTCTTGTTGTCAGTTTATTTCGATATCTTATTGAGGAATTGTTAGGACTTGTGAAGTTGGGTTATGCACTCTTACACATTAATCCTCAAATGATTCTTTTCTGGGTTATCGCATCAATCATCCTTGCGATGGTTTTGGGGCTCTTTATTAAAAAAGATCCAATGATTAAAGGCAGTGGTATTCCGCAAATTGAAGGTCAAATATTAGGGGTAATGCACATGAATTGGCTCTCGATTGTTTTGCGAAAAGGAGTTGCGGGTGTTTTGGCTATTGGATCTGGGCTCTTTTTAGGTAGAGAAGGACCTTCGATTCAGTTAGGTGCAGCCGTTGGACAAGGTGTTAATGAAGGATTTAAAGGCAATAGGATGTCTGAAAAGGTATTGGTCTCAAGTGGAGCAGGAGCGGGTCTCGCCGCGGCGTTTAACGCTCCGGTAGCAGGGTTGTTGTTTGTATTGGAAGAGGTTCATCATAATTTCTCGCCACTTGTTCTTCTAACGACACTTGCGGCAACGACAACAGCAAATTTTATTTCACTTTACTTTTTTGGTTTAAGACCAATCCTATCGTTTGGATATTTACAAACATTTGAGTTGAAGCATTATGGATTCTTAGTGCTCTTAGGTGTGCTTTTAGGTGTAGCGGGCTTTATCTACCAAAAAGTCGTTCTCTGGATACCTACGGTCTACAGCAAGCTCAAAAAAATTCCACCATATTTTTACGGAATTATTCCATTTATCCTCGTAATTCCGATTGGTTATTTTTATCCACACTTAATTGGAGGAGGTAGTGATATTATTCATCTTCTTGCGGAGAATCCTTTTGGACTTTCCACACTCATTTCAATCTTTATTCTAAGATTTATATTCTCGATGATTTCTTATGGTTCTGGTCTACCAGGAGGTATATTTTTACCAATTCTTTCTCTTGGTGCCTTGTTAGGGGCAATATATGGTGTATTTTTAACGACACAGTTTGGCTTCGATCCGAACCTTTTAAAATCATTTATTGTGATTGCAATGGCAGGGTACTTTACCGCCATTGGTAAAGCACCGCTCACGGCAATTGTGTTAATCACTGAGATGGTTGGTAATTTTGATCAACTGATGCCGATGGCGGTTGTTTCTTTGGTTGCTTATGTCATTTCGGATTTATGTGGGGGAGAACCTGTGTATGAAGCGATGTTGGAACGTTTGGTGGGAGAACGGGAACCCAATATTACCGGTCAAAAAGTTATTGTTGAACTGTGTGTGCACGTTGAAAGTGCTCTTGACGGTTGCATGGTTCGTGATGTTAGTTGGCCAAGATCAAGTCTTTTGACAGGGATAAGTCGGGGAGACCATGAATTTATTCCACATGGAGATAGTATTATTTGTGCGGGTGATACATTAATGATTTTAACTAATCGTGATTCAAGCGCAGAAGTACGTGAGTATCTTTCCAGTTACGTAGGTGTTAAAAAACCAGTTTAGGACTGGTTTTTTAATGGACTTATTTATTATTAGGGTTAAAGCACTAAAAAAATTCTCAAACCCGTTGACAAAATACAAGAATGCGATATGATATTAGCACTTAACGAATTAGAGTGCTAAGGAGGAATAGAATGGCTCGAACAAAACAATTTAAAGCTGAATCAAAAAGGCTACTGGACTTAATGATTAATTCTATCTATACAAACAAGGAAATTTTCTTACGAGAACTCATATCAAATGCGAGTGATGCGGAAGATAAACTTTACTATAAATCTTTGCAGGATACCTCGATTGAAATCAGTAAAGACGATCTAAAAATAGAAATTGAATTGGATGAGGAGAACCGTACCTTAACCATTCATGACTATGGTATTGGTATGACTGAAAAAGAATTAGAAACTTATTTGGGGACAATTGCGAAAAGTGATTCGCATGCCTTTAAAAAAGCGCTTGAGGAAGGTGATGATGCGGTTGACGTCATTGGCCAATTCGGTGTGGGTTTCTACTCTGCGTTTATGGTAAGTGATCACGTTGATGTTATCTCAAAGGCTTATGGTTCTGAAGCTGCTTATAAGTTTAGCTCGGATGGATTAGATGGATTTAAAATTGAAGCAGCAGAACGGGAAAAACACGGAACCACAATCGTATGTAAGATTAAAGACAATACGGATGACGAATTTTATGAACGATTTATTGATGAGTACACAATCAAGAATTTAATCAAAACATATTCAGATTACATTCGTTATCCAATTGAAATGAAAGTAGAAGACGAAGTCGAAGTTTTAAACTCAATGATTCCAATTTGGAAACGATCCAAAAATGATGTTACTGAGGAAGCATTAAATCAATTCTATAGAGATAAATTCCATGATTATGATGATCCATTTAAAACAATTCAGATGAAAGTTGAAGGAAACCCTTCTTTCGATGCATTACTGTTTATTCCGAAACATGTTCCAATGGATTTCTACTCACAATCCTTTGAACCCGGACTCCAACTTTACAGTCGTGGCGTGTTTATCATGGATCACAACAAGTCTTTAATTCCGGAAGAATTCCGATTTGTAAGAGGACTTGTGGATTCACCTGATTTAAA
The DNA here is from genome assembly GCF_016617655.1 of Erysipelothrix sp. strain 2 (EsS2-7-Brazil). Lineage (NCBI taxonomy): Bacteria > Bacillati > Bacillota > Erysipelotrichia > Erysipelotrichales > Erysipelotrichaceae > Erysipelothrix > Erysipelothrix sp. strain 2 (EsS2-7-Brazil). The sequence continues at coordinate 108,589 of NZ_SCFT01000004.1, read as the reverse complement.
TCTAAATATTTCACGTGAAATCCTACAACATGATCGACAACTTGCTGCGATTTCAAAACGAATTGAACGAAAGATCAAAAGCGAACTAGAGCTAATGATGAAAAACGATCGTGAATCGTATGAATCATTCTGGAAAAACTTTGGTCTTTCAATAAAATATGGTATTTACACGTCTTACGGATCAAAAAGCGATGCCTTAAAGGATCTTGTCCTCTTTAAGAGTTCACAGGGTGATGATTTGGTATCGTTCAAAGAATATATGGAACGTATGAAAGAAGATCAAGAAGAAATCTATTATGTTTCTGGTGAAAACGAAACAAAATGTGCTCATCTACCTCAAACTGAATTTGTTGTTTCAAAAGGTTATGAAGTACTTTATTTCACAGATGAAATTGATGAATTTGCAATTCAAATGTTGCGTGAGTATGAGGGCAAAGCCTTCAAATCAATTAATCAAGGGGACCTTGATTTAGTTGATGATGAAACTAAAAAATCAATTGAAGCGAAAAAAGAAACGCATAAACTTTTAATTGAAGCATTAAAAGAAGCTTTAAAGGATGAAGTTGATGATGTAACCTTATCCACTCGCCTCGTAAATCACCCAGTGTGTCTCGCCAGTGAAGAGGGTGTTTCATTTGAGATGGAGAAAGTGTTGAATGCGATTCCTGATCAAGGGGAACACGTGAAAGCAAAACGGATTTTAGAAATTAATCCAGAACATCCACTACTTGATGCACTTGAAAATGTTCATCAAAACAAACCTGAGGAACTCGGTGATTTTGCGACCATCTTATATGATCAAGCATGTCTAATCGAAGGACTTCCTATTAAAGACCCAGTAACATTCTCAAAACGCGTTGCTGACTTAATGGTAGCTTCCGCAAAATAATAACATTATGCAAAACCCCTTTATGAATCGTAAAGGGGTTTCGCGTATGCGGTTGATAATAAAAAAACTGTGGTTTTAGACTGATTGTGCTACAATAGATTTAGAAAAAGAGGATTTGTAATGCGAAGTGTAGGAGAAAATCTACTGAAGTTTGTTCCTAATTTTACGGTAATTGACTTAGAAACAACAGGACGTAGTAATAAGTTTGAAGACGTAACGGAATTAAGTGCGATAAAGTATCGAAATTATAAACAAGTCGATGCATTTTCCACATTGGTAAAACCTGATAATTCAATTCTTCCTTTTGTTGTAGAGCTAACTGGCATTACCGAAGAAATGGTTTCCGATGCACCTAAAATAAATGAGGTTATCGAACAATTTGTTGAGTTTATTGGGACTGATGTTATTCTTGGTCATAATGTAATGTTTGATTATGGTCTTGTTTATGATGCTTATCTCGATGTTGTTGGGAAACGTATGCATAACGATTACGTTGATACGCTCCGCGTTTCAAGGCTTTTAAATAAAGATTCTAAGAACCATAAATTAGAAACTTTATGTATTTACTTTAATGTTGAGCGTTTAGTGGGACATCGAGGTTCAGAAGATTGTCTTCAGACTGCAGAAGTCTATATCAAAATGAAGGATAAGTATAAACGCCTACGACAGATTCAAAAAGAACAAAAACCAAAAGTATATCCTGTAGAAAAGGGGGCAGAATAAATGAATGTTTATGATTTCGATAAGACCATTTATGATGGGGATAGTTCCATGGATTTCTATAAGTACAATTTAAAACGTGATAAATCGATCATGAAATTTTGGCCGCGTCAAATCAAAGCAGCGCTTGACTATAAACGTGGAAAGATTGATAAGACAGAAATGAAAACGGTTTTTTATGAGTATTTCACGGCGATTCCTGATATTAGAAAACGAGTCTTAGAATTTTGGGATGAACACCGTGATAAGATTAAACCATGGTATCTTGAACAAAAACGTGATGATGATTTAATTATATCAGCATCACCGGAGTTTATGCTTGAACCAATTTGTGATGAATTAGGTATTGAATTGATCGCTTCGGTTGTTGACCCAAAAACTGGGAAGAATCTCAAACATAATTGTTGGGGTGCTGAAAAAGTTGCACGTATGGAAGCATTTTATGATTTGGGTCTGATGGAAGATTTCTATTCTGATTCCTATTCAGATGATCCACTCGCACAGTATGCCGAGCATGCGTATCTCGTAGAAGGTAATACGATAAAACCTTGGTAGAAATAAGACTGATACTCTCTTTACGAGGGGATCAGTTTTTTTATTTCACTAATTATTGGTGAAAATATTGAAATTAGTGAAATTAGTGGTATAATTTGAAAAGTAAAGGAGGTCGCTATGTTTGAATGGGTAACAGGAAATGCACAACTTCAAGTTGTGACTTTGACTGAAAAAAGTTTAACATTAAATCAAAATGCATCATCTCATTTTAAAGACAGTCAGTATGTCTTGGTTGGTTTTTCAAAAGATGGGCAGGTTGGCATTAAGCCAGTTACAAAACGCGATCTTGAACTGAATGTCTATCCAGTCGAGAATTTGCATAAAATTTCAATTGGTAAAGGTTATGCGAAGGTAAATAATAAAGCGTTGTGTGATTTAATCTCTGCTAAAGTAGGGAAAAATCTTGACGGTCAGAAGGTTATTGCGAATTATGACAAAAAAGAACGTGTTCTAACATTTGATTTGTCATCACTAAATGAAGAGGGAGTGATACTATGACATTAACGATGGATTGGGTATGGCTAATTGTTTGTTTAGGGATGTTGGTGCTTGAAGTAATCACGGTTGGAAATTTGGTTTCCCTTTGGTTTTCATTTGGTGCGCTTGCGGCACTAGGTACAACATTTTTAACAGATAATGTAGCAGTACAGTTAGCGGTTTTCGCTATAGTAAGTGTTGCGGCATTAATTATGATTCGTCCAATGACTAAAAATCTCTTAAGAGGTAATGTTGTTTCGACGAATGCGGATCGTTTAATTGGCCGTCAATTTATTTTAAATGAAGAAATTAACCAAGATTCTTGGGGAAAAATCAAGGTTCATGGCGAGGAATGGTCCGCAACGACGGCAGATCAATCTTCAATTTCAGCACATACACGTGTTGAAGTTATTGCCATAGAGGGTGTAAAATTAATTGTGAAAAGTGTAGAGGAGGCTTAACATGCCAGGAATAATTTTATTTTTAGTCATTTTAGCATTAGTATTAATCATTATTGGATATTGCATTCGTGTGATTCCGCAATCAAATGCCTATGTTGTTGAACGATTAGGTGCTTACAGTCATACACTCGATAAGGGAATGCATTTAATTCTGCCGTTTGTAGATCGTGTTGCAAATAAAGTTTCTTTAAAGGAACGTGTTCAAGACTTTGCACCACAACCTGTTATTACAAAAGATAACGTAACAATGCAAATTGATACGGTTGTCTATTTCCAAATTACAGATCCAGTATTATATACATACGGTATTCATAATCCAATTAATGCTATTGAAAATCTTACAGCAACAACGCTTCGTAATATAATTGGGGATTTGGAGTTAGACCAAACCTTAACGTCGCGTGATATCATCAACTCAAAAATGAGAGCAATTCTTGATGAAGCAACAGATCCTTGGGGTATTCGTGTACAACGTGTTGAAGTTAAAAACATTATTCCTCCACGTGATATTCAAGAAGCAATGGAAAAACAAATGCGTGCTGAACGTGAACGACGCGAGTCAATCTTACGTGCAGAAGGGGAAAAACGCTCTGCAATTCTGATTGCTGAAGGGGAAAAGGAATCAACCGTACTTCGAGCTCAAGCTCGTAAAGAAGCAATGATTACAGAAGCTGAAGGGGAAGCCCAAGCTATGGAACGTGTGTTTGACGCTCAATCTAAAGGGGCACAAATGTTAGCATCTATTGATCCAAATAGCGCTTATCTAAAACTTAAGAGTTTTGAAGCGTTTGAAAAAGCAGCAAATGGCCAAGCAACAAAAATTATTGTTCCTTCCGATTTACAAAACTTAGCTTCCGTTTTAGCAGCAGGTAAAGAAATTATTAACAAATAATATAAGACCACTCTTAGAGTGGTTTTTTTTAGGTTTATTTAAGCGCGCACCATACTTATTATTGGGTGATTTAAATGATTTGTGACCGTTGCGGCTACATCGTTCAAAATGATAAATGCCGAAGATGTCTTTATTACAGTCAATATCTCGTGGATTTGGAGTCATGTCGGCAGGAGTCTGTAACCAACAATGATGCGATATGTACACTTCCTTTTAAATTGACAGCATATCAAAACGATATTGCGAATCGTTTGTGTGAATTGGTTAAGACGGAAGATGTATTTTTAGAAGCGGTTTGTGGTGCTGGGAAAACAGAAATCTGTGTCCCCCTTATTGAACAATTACTGAGAGATGGGAAATGTGTTTGTTGGGCAGTTCCTCGCAGAGCAATTGTGCTTGAGTTGTATGAACGATTTCAATTGTATTTTAAAACTGTCAAAGTCGCATGTGTATGTGGCGGGAAAACGGATGATGTTATTGCACCGCTTATTATTTGTACGACGCATCAACTTTATCGATACGATCATCAATTTGATCTGTTAATTTTAGATGAGCCGGATGCCTTCCCATTTGCAAATGATGCGTTGTTGCTTAAATTTGTTTTGAACGCTTGTAAAGGACGTATTGTCTATCTTAGTGCAACATGTAATGCATACCTTGAATCCTTATGCGAGTCCAAGCAGGTAAAACATCTATATGCATCATTGCGTCCCAGTGGGAAACTTTTACCGGTCCCAATTTATATTCAATCGTTCTTTCCAATACTACGAATGTTAATTGAGTATCGAAAAAACAAAAAAGAGAGTTTGCTCATATTTGTACCAACACGTAAGCTGGCGCAGGTGCTATCGTTATTATTACGTGTGCCTTCGATTACATCACAGACCACAAATCGTGACGTGGTCTTGGAGCATTTTAGAGAATGTGGAGGGGTACTCGTTTGCACAACGGTACTCGAACGCGGTGTAACGTTTAAAAAATGTGATGTATTTGTACTTTATGCAGATCACCCAATTTTTAATACTTCATCTTTAGTACAAATTGCTGGACGCGTAGAACGTGGTTTGAATCCAAAAAAAGGAGTATGTATGTGTTTTTTTCTCGAATTGACACCGCCCTTACAAAGGGCAAAACAGATCATCGACAGTGCGAACAAGCATGCGATATTTGCTTTAAGAGCATTGGAATGAAACCATTCATTGATTCGGTTATGCATCCAAGGCAGCATTTGTTATGTTCATGCTGTTGTGCCCAGCTACGAATCAAGAAATTTTACCGCGAAGACCTTTCCGTCAAAACGTGTGTATTGTTTGAGTATCGAGATTTTATTCGAAACCTTATCCTAAGATACAAAGTTCATAATGATGATTATCTGAAACGATATTTGTTTGAATATCATCGACTTTGGATTCGACTTCATTATGTAGGGTACCATTATGTTATTGCGCCATCGCACCAAAATACAACTAAAAGTAGTAAGAAAAATCATTTAGAAAATTTAGTTGAAAATATCGGACTCAAGTGCAGTGGAATCAACCTCATCAACACGGCACCCATAAAGCAAGCTCAATGTAATGCGCAACAGCGATGCTTGATCAGAAACCATATTCAACTCGAAAAAGTCCTACACACAAAGACAAAGAAAATTTTAATCATTGATGACATTGTAACAACTGGAAATACTTTAGAAACAATTGCAGGTCAACTCAGTCCCTATGTCAATCAGATTGAGGCACTCTGCCTCGCGGGGACGTTACCAAACCATAAGTAAGCGATTTCACTTGCCTTTTAAGTACCTCTATCGTATAATTTTATTGAAATTAAAAGTATATAAATATGCTTAGAAAGGGTCTGTACAATGAAGGGGAAAGTTAAAACATTCAACAAAAACAAAGGATTCGGATTTATCACGGCAGAAGATGGCCAAGACATATTTTTCCATTACACACATCTGATTATGGAAGGATTTAAAACCATTGAAGAGGGTACTGAAGTTGAATTTGAACTTGTGGAATCCGATCGCGGTTTGCAAGCACATAATATTGTGAGAATCTAGAGTAAAAAAGTTGGTCATGCCAACTTTTTTAGTTATGTATTCTGAAATCGTTATGTGTTACAATATCAAGGAATGGAGGCTTGAATTATGGCTGGATTTTTAAGTAATCTTTTTAGTGGCGATCGTAAGATTTTAAATGAAATTGAAAAAATTGCAAATGAAATTGATGCATTGGCAGATGAGACGCGAGCTCTATCTGATGAAGCATTAAAAGAAAAAACTAATGAATTTAAAAACCGTATTGCGCAAGGGGAAACTTTAGATGATCTTCTTGTGGAAGCTTATGCTGTTGCACGTGAGGCTGCATATCGCGTTATTGGCGAATTTCCATATGTTGTTCAGCTCATGGGGGCTATAATTCTTCACCGCGGTGATATCGCGGAAATGAAGACCGGAGAAGGGAAAACATTAACTGCAATTATGCCTGCTTACCTTAATGCGTTAGAGGGTAAAGGGGTTCATGTTATTACGGTTAATGAGTATCTTGCTCAACGTGATGCGGAATGGATGGGTGAGATTCACCGATTCTTAGGACTTACAGTCGGTATAAACGTGCGCGCTTTATCACCTTCAGGTAAACGCGAGGTATATGAATGTGATATTACATATACGACAAACTCGGAAGTTGGTTTCGACTATCTTCGAGACAATATGGTGACAAAGGTCGAACAACGTGTTTTACGTCCTTTAAACTATGCGCTTGTTGATGAGGTTGACTCGATTCTCATTGATGAATCACGAACACCCTTAATTATTTCAGGTGGTGCACGTGATGGTGCGAAGTTGTATGAATCTTCAGATAAATTTGCGAAAAAACTAAGCGAAGGTGCAGACTACGTAATTGATGTTAAGTCAAAAACAGTCCAACTTACTGAAGCGGGTGTTGAAAAGGCAGAACGCACTTTTAAAGTAGATAACCTCTATGATCTTGATAATACATCGTTGGTGCACCATATCAATAATGCATTAAAAGCAAATTACATTATGCTTAATGACATTGAATATGTTGTTCAAGATAATGAAGTAGTGATTGTGGATCAGTTTACAGGACGTTTGATGGAAGGACGTGAGTATTCTGATGGACTTCACCAAGCACTGTGCGCAAAAGAAGGCGTAACAATTAAACAAGAAACGGTAACGTTAGCAACCGTAACGTATCAAAATTTCTTCAGACTTTATAATAAACTTTCAGGGATGACCGGAACTGCGAAAACGGAAGAGGAAGAATTCCTTGAAATTTATAACATGCGTGTTTTAGAAGTTCCGACAAACCGTCCGATTGCACGTCAAGATCTACCAGATCTTGTATACGGTACACGCAAGGCGAAATTTGAAGCCCTTATTGAAACCGTACGTGAGCTTAATGAAAAAGGACAACCCGTGCTTGTGGGTACTGTTGCTGTTGAAACATCTGAATACTTAAGTATGATGATGAAACAACGTAAGATTAAACATGAAGTTTTAAATGCGAAAAATCATGCTCGTGAAGCACAAATTATTGAAAAAGCAGGGCGTAAAGGTTCTGTAACAATTGCAACCAACATGGCTGGTCGTGGTACCGATATTAAACTTGATGAAGAATCAAGAGCGTTAGGTGGTCTTGCAGTTTTAGGTAGTGAGCGTCATGAATCACGTCGTATTGATAACCAATTACGCGGTCGTTCAGGTCGTCAAGGGGATCCAGGGATGTCCCGTTTCTTCGTTTCATTTGAAGATGATTTAATGCTGCGTCACGGTAGTGAGCGTTTTGAAAATGTTTATAGTCAATTGGGAGATGTAGCAATTGAAAACAAAGTAATTACAAAACAAATTAGTGCTGCACAACGACGTGTTGAAGGGGTCAACTTTGACATTCGTAAGACACTGCTTGATTATGATGATGTACTACGTCAACAACGTGAAATCATTTATGAACAACGCGATTACGTTTTAGAAAACGAAGATGTTCATGGAATAATTAAAGAAATGTATAAACGTGTTGTATCAGATACCATCGCATCGTATACAAATACAGAGTCAAGAGATCTTTCAATTGACAAGGAAGGACTTGTAGAAGCATTAGACAAACTTGGTTTGATCGATGACACATTCGATCTAACATCGTTGGATAAAGCATCACAAGAAGATATTCAAACAATCATCACGGATGCTGCATGGGAAAAATATGAAACCAAAATTTCTGATGTTCAAGATCAATTTACTCGTGTTGAAAAAGAAGTTGTTCTTAACATGATTGATCGATCATGGGTTGATCATATCGATGCTATGAGTAAGTTGAGAGAAGGGATTCATTTGCGCTCTTATGCACAGGATAAACCGCTCCAGGCTTATGTGACTGAAGGATTTGAAATGTTTGAAGAAATGCTAGGACAAATTGCACAAGACATTGTAATGTTCTGTGTAAACGTAAAAATAGAGTACAGACAATAGATAGGGTGATACGATGGAATTATTTGAAATAGCACAGATTGTTGATTCAACAACATCTGATTTGAAAGCACTTGGTGATTCACTTTGACTTAGCTCAAAAAGAAGCTAAAATCAAAGAACTTGAATCAGAAATGGTTGAGGATGGTTTTTGGGATGATCATCGTCACAGTTCTCAACATATTCAAAAGCTGAATCAATTAAAAAAAGTCGTTGAAACACATCACGATTTACTCGAACGATTGATGTCATGCTCCGATAGCATTCTTTTACTAAAAGAAGAGTCGGATGAGGAGTTTCAAACCTCACTTGAAGCAGAAGTTAAAGAAATTCAAAAAGAAATGGAATCTTTCTCGGTACTTGTACTTCTAAGTCATGACTACGACCAAAAAAATGCAATTGTGGAAATCCATCCGGGTGCCGGTGGGACAGAAAGTCAAGATTTCGCAGAAATGTTGTACCGTATGTACACACGCTGGGCGCAAGATCACGGATTTAAGATTAGTGTTCTTAACTATCTTGATGGCGATGAAGCAGGGCTAAAGTCCGTATCTTTTTCCGTATCGGGAATGTTTGCATATGGTTATCTTAAAGCTGAAAAGGGTGTGCACCGTCTTGTTAGAATTAGTCCTTTTGATTCATCAGGTCGCCGTCACACATCATTTGCTTCCGTTGATGTCGCACCCGAGTTTGATGATAGTATTGAAATTACAATTTTACCAGAAGACATTGATGTTGATACCATGCGTGCAACAGGCGCTGGAGGACAACATGTTAATAAAACGGATTCAGCAGTGCGGATAACGCACAAGAAAACGGGTATCGTTGTGACATGTCAAGCGGGAAGAAGTCAACTTCAAAATAGAGAAGAAGCCTTAATGATGCTTAAGAGTAAATTGTATCAAAGAGAAATCGAAGAAAAACAGGCTCAACTTGCAGCCATAAAGGGTGAGCATAAGCTTATTGAATGGGGATCACAAATTCGATCTTATGTCGCTCATCCATACACAATGGTGAAAGATCATCGTACAAAATTTGAGACGAGCCAATATGGTGATGTATTAGATGGTGATATTGATGATTTTATTGAAGCATTTTTAAAAATGAATGTAGGAGTATAGAATGGATCGTATAAAAGAACATTTAAGCGACTTGCTATTTTTACTTCTAGGAAACTTTGTACTTGCGGTAGCTGTAACATTTTTTATACTACCCAATAATATTCTTTCTGGGGGCGTATCGGGTGTATCCGTTGCGCTCTACCCATTTATAGGGATTGAAAAAGAATTGATGATTAATATTATTTATGCATCATCGTTTCTATTAGGGTTGGTTTTCTTAGGTAAACGATTTGCAATTAAAACGCTAGCGAGCACAATATTATCCCCTTTGTTAATTAACCTTCTATCAACAGTCGGATACGCACCTGTCGTTGAGCCAATACTAGCATCGATTTTTGGAGGCGCATTAATGGGAATTGGATTGGGATTAACATTTAGGACTGGTGCAAGTACTGGTGGTATGGATATTCCACCCTTAATTCTATCAAAGTATACTGGGATTAAGGTCTCTGTATGGATTGCACTTATCGATACTGTTACAGTACTACTAGGCCTAAAGAGTTATGGATTGAACAATGTCCTGATTGGGTTTTTATCAATTTTTACTTCAGCGGTAGCGATTGATAAGATTCAGATGATTTCGGGAGAGCAAGCAAAACAAGTATTTATTATAACCGATGAAGTAAATGAAGTTTTAAATCGTATTCATACTATGATTGATCGAGGATCAACGCGCATTCCGGCAACTGGTGGATATACGAATGAATCACGTGAAATTATTTTAACGGTATTAATGAAGGACCAATATGTCGAGCTGGAGCGTCTTGTTAAAGAGGTTGATCCAAATGCATTTTTGATTGTATCAGATGCTACGGAGGTTCATGGGAAGGGCTTTATGAAGGCATCAATCACATAGCCTACCATACTTTTTCACATTATGGACATAAACGGTGTGATATAATAACACATGATAAAAGGAGTGAGTTGATCGATGTTATATTTCGAAAATGTATCAAAACAGTATAAAAACGGTGTTAACGCGCTCTATAATATTAATCTTGGAATTGAACAAGGCGAATTTGTTTATATCATTGGACCGACAGGTTCAGGAAAATCTACGATGATTCGTCTCTTAAATGGTGAAGAAATACCTACTAAAGGAACCGTTAAAGTTGGGAAATTTAATGTAGGTAAATTAAAACATTCAAAAGTGCCGCTCTATCGACGTCACATTGGAGTAGTATTTCAGGACTTTAAATTATTAGAACGTAAAACAGTATTTGAGAATATTGCTTTTGCACTTGAAGTTGTTAATACACCACGCGTTGAATTACGCAAGCGTGTACGCGAAGTTTTAAGACTTGTGGATTTAACTGAAAAGGCAAATGCTTATCCGAATGAATTATCAGGGGGACAACAACAACGTGTTGCAATTGGACGCGCGATTGCAAATAGACCCAAAGTTCTTATTTGTGATGAACCAACAGGGAATCTTGATCCCGATAAATCAACGGAGATTATTCATTTATTGGAACGCATTAATGAAGAAGAAGCAACAACAGTCGTAATGGTCACACACGATGTTGAAATTGTTAATAAAAACAAAAAACGTACAATTGCTTTAGATGAAGGCCACTTGGTGGCAGATTTGACTGCGGGAGGATATATCAACCATGGGTAGAGTCTGGCGTCATATCAAAGATGGTTTTACAGGTGTTACACGACACTTTGCATTATCACTATCAAGTATTTCATCGGTTACTGTGACCCTCTTACTAATGTCAATCTTTCTATTTTTAAGTGTAAACATTAGCACAATTACGAAATCAATGGAACAAAGTGTTCAGATCCATGCTCAGATTTCGAATGATTATGAGGAAAAATCACAGATTAATGAAATTCAAAAACAAATTGAACAATTACCAGAAGTTTTAGATGTTAAGTTTTCATCCAAAGAAAACGAGCTTGATGCATTTATTCGAGCCAATGACTCAGAAGATGCCGAAAGTCTTTACGGTGGTTATCGTGGAGAAAACAATCCGATGTTGAACGCGTTTTTAATCAATGCCAAATCGGGGGATGAAATTAAAGACTTATCAAATAAAATTGCGAAAATCGAAGGTGTTTATAAAACAAGTTACGGAGGAAGCGGAACAACTGATTTCCTTGGTATGCTTGAACAAGTTCGAAATATCGGGTTTATTATTGTAATCACACTTGCTGTGATTGCTGTATTTTTAATATCGAATACGATACGTGTTTCAATTCATTCACGTCGTCGTGAAATTAGTATTATGCGAACGGTGGGTGCAACCAATTGGTACATCCGTTGGCCGTTTATCATCGAGGGGATGATAATTGGATTACTCGGAGCAGTAATTCCTATTGTTATATCGATATTTGGATATCAATACTTATATCAAGCAACGGGCGGTATATTAATATCGCAAATGTTTAAATTGGTTGCAGTTTATCCATTATCACTACAAATCTCAGGGATTCTAGCATTAATTGGAATCGTTGTAGGAGCATTGGGAAGTCTCTTCTCAGTGGGTAAATTCTTAAGGTGGTCACGATGAAAAAATTTTTCAGAAATGTTATAATCATATTAGTAGTAGTATTGATGCTTGCTGGCGTGCTGGCACCCGTGTTTGTTACGGTGCCAATCTACGCTGAGGATATTGAATCACTTCAAAATTCAATTGCTGAACGTGAGAAAGAGCTCGAGGCGCAAAAGGCGAAACAGGCTAATATTAAAGAACAACTTTCTGAAGAAGTCGCTAAGTTGGATGATTATCGCCAACAAATCAAAAATCTTGAAGCAGAAATTGAGTCGATGAAGACAGCGATCGCAACTTCGGAAGAAGAGATCAAACGCCTTCAAACAAGTATCGATGAGAGAGCGAAAAAGATTAAAGAAACGGAAGAGAAGGTTAAGGGCTATATGGTCAATGCCCAATCATCTTCTCGTGTTAACGGTTATTTCGAGTTTGTAATGGGTGCTGAAGATTTCGCTGAGATGGTTCGTCGTCTTGAAGGTATGGGCGCCATTAAACGTTATAACGAAGATCTAATCCGTGAAATGAATGAAATTAAAACAGAATTGGAAGCAGATAAAGCAAAACAAGAAGAAGAAAAACAAGCGATTGTTTTACGTAAAGAAGCTTCGGAACTTCAAAAGGAAGAAGCAAAACTTCTTGAGGAACGTGTTCGCGCCGTCATTACAGAGCTTCATCAAAAAGAAAAAGAAGCCCAAGAGCAAATTGCGAGCATTAATGACAAAAACAAAGCGGATGAAGAACGTATTAAAGAACTTCAGTTTCCCTCAACACCTGGAACAGGTGGCAATGGTTTTACATTACCACTCCCATCAGGAACCTTTAGCGTCACTGCCGATGTTTGGCATTATCCAGAAGAATATGGTGGAAGCGCTCATGCTGGTGTCGATTTAGGTGTAAGTCAAGGAACTCCGGTATTTGCGGTTGGTAATGGACTTATTGTTTCAACCAATTCAGGCTGTTATCCAGGCAATTGGAGTTGCGGTGGAGGTTATGGAGACTACATTTCATATATTGTAAATGTAGGGGGACATAACTATGGAATTCTTGTTGCCCATCTATCCGCTGTATCGGTTTCAAAAAATCAAGTAGTATCTGCTGGTAGTCAAATTGGACTTTCAGGAAATACCGGATCTTCAACCGGACCACATCTTCATGTCGAAACAATTGATATGGGACCTGGGACCATTTTAGATGCTTGGAATCGATGGAATGGTGATCCTCAATTTGGAACAGGTCCGGCTTCTTACGGGGGCCGACGTTGTGATCAAGGTTACGGTGTTCCATGTCGCCTTTATCCGCGACAAACATTAGGAATTTAATTATAGAAAAAAGTACAAATTTCCGTTTGTACTTTCTTTGCCTAGTATCCTACTCGTCTATGATTTGTTCATAGTTCTGTACTATTACGAAATAGGAGTGATTGTATGAAAAAAATAATCAAAAATGGACTGTGTATATTTCTTGCGTTGTTTGTGCTTGGTGGAACGTTAACACCTGCAATCAGTACAACTGTATTTGCTGCGTCCTCAGACACAACAAAAGAACAAGAAGAAAGACGCGCACAAATTGAAGAAAATAAGAAAAAATTGAGCGCGCTTGAAGGATCTCAGAAAGATATTAAGGCAAACTTAACAGAAGAAATGAAAAACTTAAGCGGATATAAAGAACAAATCGCAAGTTTAGATTCAAAAATAAAAGAAATCGAAGGTGAGATTCGCGTTTCTGAAGCACAGATTGTTCAGCTTCAAAAATCGATTGATGAACGACAAGCTAAGATTGAAGAGACAGACGTAAAGGTTAAATCCTATATGTTAAATGCGCAATCTGCTACACGCGTAAATGGTTATTTTGAATTTATGATGACGGGCGAAGATTTTTCTCAAATTGTGCGACGGTTTGAAGTATTGAGTTCCATTAAACGCTATAATGAAGAACTTGTACGTTCAATCTATAAAATCAAACTCGAACTTGAAGCAGATAAGAAACTTCAAGAAGTTGAGCGTGAAGAAATTAAACTTCACAAAGAGGACATCGAACTTCAAAAAGAGACTGCAAAGATCTACGAGAAACATGTCGAGGAAATTGTGAAAGAACTTCAAAAACAAGAAGCAGAATTACAAGATGAACTTGATGAAATTAAGTATGTTAATGCAGGGCATGAAACTCAGATTAAAGCGTTAGCAGAACAACTTGCTCATGAACTTGCCCAAGAACAAAATAATAATTCAGGTTCGCAAGGATCAAATGGTGGCTCTACCGGTGGTGAGTCATCAGGAGAATCTCAAGAAAATGGTTCTACAGGTGGAGAATCAAGCGAAGGGGGATCTACCGGTGGTGGATCAACTGGAGGAGGCTCTACGGGTGGTGGATCAACAAGTGGATTTTCACTGCCTCTCGATCCGGGAGTATACCGAGTAGGAAACAGTGTTTGGGCGTATGACTGGGGCTCACCTCATATGGGTGTGGATCTTGAAGTCTATTATGGAAACAATGCACGTTCAGTAGGAACTGGAATGGTTATTGCAACGAATTCCGGATGTTCTGAAGGAAACTGGGCTTGTGGTGGAGGTTATGGAAACTATATTTCATACCTTGTGCACGTAAACGGCCAAAATTATGGTATTCTGTTTGCCCATTTAAGTGCTGTTTATGTTTCGGAAGGACAAATTGTTCATCCAGGTTCAGTACTTGGACTCACGGGTAATACCGGTGCATCAACCGGACCTCACTTACATGTTGAAACCATTAACATGGGTGGGGGATCAATCTATGATGCTTGGAGTTTATGGGCTGAGAATAGTACTATGAACTTTGGGACAGGATCTGCAAGCAGTGGTGGTCGACGTTGTGATCAAGGCTATGGTGTTCCATGTCGATTACATCCGCAATCAACGCTTGGACTCTACTAAAAAAACTGAGCTCAATAGACTCAGTTTTTTTCTGCTCAAATCCAAATTTTGAATCCATCAGTTTCGCTTCCATTTGCCGGATAAACGCATCAAAATTCGATTCAAAAATAATGCAATCAATCTGTTCATGTGATGAGAATCCGACATTTGCTGCTGTATCCAAATATGTTTGAATCCCATCATAGTAATGGTTAATATTTAAGAAACCGTAAGGCTTGTTATGAATTCCAATCTGATTCCATGTAATGACTTCAAAAATTTCTTCCATCGTTCCACATCCACCGGGAAAAGCAATAAACCCATCTGCCATATCCATCATCAGTGCCTTTCGTTCATGCATATCCTTCACAAGTATGGATTCGGAGAGTCCTTCATGGAGGATTTCCTTATCCGCAAGAACCTTTGGCATTACACCAATAACATATCCGCCTTCTTGCAACATCGTATCCGCAAGAAGCCCCATAATCCCTACTTTTGCGCCACCATAAATTAATTGAATACCATGATGTGAAAAATACGTTGCAAGTCGTATCGCTTCATCGCGATAAATCGGCAATTCTGGCATTTTTGATCCACAAAAAACTGCAATTCGTTTCATAATGTGTCCTCCGTGATTTATTTGTGATTATTAATATTATAACATTGAATTCTTATTCCCTTATGCTAGGATTATATTAGATTACTTTTACCATAGTCTATGTTAACGCTTAAGGCTGAGTCTATGGTAAACTATAACCATATTGAGGTGATTTCATTGAAAGATAAAAATAAAAAAGTAAGTATAAAACTCGAACGTCATCGATGGCCTGATGAAATAGCAAAAGACCAACAGAAACGACGCAAGGCTTTTAAAATCGTAATCGTGATTATTGTTGCATTTTTACTTGGTACTCAATTTAATAAAATTTCAAGCTTTGCGGGAGGGCCAACAGAAGCTCATGCTGGCGTAGAGCGTTTTGATCGTGTTTACCGTGATTTGCTTGCAAGTTGGTATTTTAAAACGGATATGGATCATCCGGAATCAGAAATGATTGATAATGCGATAAAAGGGATGCTTGAAAAAAACGGAGATCAACATACTTCGTACATGACTCAAGAAGAAATGAATAATTTAAATGAGTCGATAAACATGAATTTTGATGGTATTGGTGTCCAATATTACGCAGGAAATGGTGCGAATATCATTACTCGTGTATTTAAGGGATCCCCAGCGGAAGGTGCTGGCCTTTTAGCGGGTGATGTCCTTTCTAAAGTTGATGGTGTTGAAATTAAAACCGTAGATCGTGAAAAAATTCAAGAATTAATCATGGGAAAGGAAGGCACTTCAGTTAAAGTTGAAGTCTTACGTGATCAAAAACCGATCGAGTTTGATATTAAACGTGGAAAGATTAACGCACTGGTTTGGGGCGAGATTCGTGATGGCGTGGGTTATATCGAAATATCCTCATTTGGTAAAAATCTTGCGGATGCAACGAAGCTTTATCTTGATGAATTTCTGGAGCAAGGCATCGATAAACTCGTAATTGATTTACGCGATAATGGCGGCGGATACTTGCAAGCTATCGAGGACATTGCACGAATTTTCTTTGATAATGATGAAATTGTCTATAAAGAAGACTTTATGAACCATTCTGAGAAGGTGTATAAAGTGACAGATAGTGAGAAAAATCAGTACCCATTCAAAAATATTGCAGTACTTATTAACGAAAAATCTGCAAGTGCTTCGGAAGTACTGACACTAGCACTCCAAGAAAATCGTGGCGTTCAAGTTGTTGGGGTTAATTCATATGGAAAAGGGACAGTTCAAACACAACATGAATATCCTGATAAGAGTGCTTTAAAAGTAACAATTGCGAAGTGGAATTCACCAAAAGGAAATAATATTCACGGTACGGGTATTAAACCGGATGTGGAAGTGAAGTTACCGGCAATTTTCTATACCAATTTTGTCGTGTTAGACGATTCTAAGGAAATACACGTTGATGCAGTGCATGAAGCGGTTGTGTATACTCAAAATGCGCTCAAATTTTTAGGATACCACAATGGCCGTACGGATGGCTATTATGATATCCAAACATCAGAAGCCTTAATGAAATATAAAGCCAATCTTAATCTAACGATAAATGATACGATTGATCATAGCGTTCAAGAGCAGTTGTACAGTTCGGTTGTTTCAGAGTGGTCAAGTAACCGTAATGCTCGAGATGTCCAGTTACAAAAAGCAATTGAGGTTGTGAAAAATGGCAAATAAAGAGGAACATAAATTTGAACTTGTTTCCAAATTCGAACCGAAAGGGGACCAAATTAAAGCAATTGGTGCACTTACAGATGGAATTTTAGAAGGTAAAAAAGAACAAGTTCTTTTAGGGGCAACTGGAACGGGTAAAACCTTTACAGTAAGTCAAGTTATTGCGAAGTTAAACAGACCAACCCTTGTTTTTGTACATAACAAGACACTTGCTGGGCAACTTTATTCAGAGTTCAAAGAATTTTTTCCAAATAACCGGGTTGAATACTTCGTTTCAAACTTTGATTATTATCAGCCAGAAGCTTACTTACCCGGCTCAGATACTTATATCGAAAAAAGTTCAATGATTAATCAAGAATTGGATATGCTGCGACACGCTGCACAAAACTCGGTATTACAACGTCGTGACACAATCATTGTCGCATCCGTGGCGAGTATTTATGCAACTGCGGATCCAAGTTACTATAAAGAAATGCTTTACGTAATGCGCGTTGGACAAGAAATTTCGCGGGAAGATTTGATGCGTGATCTTGTGAAGCGTCAGTACATTCGTAATGATATTGAACAAAGTGTCGGAACATTTAGGGTTCGTGGTGATGTGATTGAAGTCGTTCGCGGTGATCGTGACGATATCGTGGTTCGCGTTGAATTTTTTGGCGATGAAATTGATCGAATCGTGGAAGTCGATCGCATTACCGGGAATGTTCGTGAAGGTTATTTAGTCTACGATATCTTTCCGGCAAATCAGTATGCTCGAGATATGGATCAAATTCGTCCTGCAGCCGACCGGATTGAAGCAGAGTTGCAGGAACGTCTTGCTTATTTTGAATCTGAGAATAAACTGGTTGAATACCAACGCCTCAAACAACGGACTGAATATGATCTTGAGGCATTACGGGAATTTGGGATGTGCTCGGGTGTTGAAAACTACTCCATGCATATTGATGGTCGAGATCCAAATCAACGTCCTTATACATTATTCGATTATTTCCCTGATGATTATTTATTTGTTGTGGATGAGTCTCATGTGTCATTACCGCAAGTTCGAGGGATGTACAACGGTGATCAGTCCCGTAAACGCACACTTGTGGAATATGGATTCCGCTTGCCGAGTGCCATGAACAACCGTCCAATGACATTTGAGGAATTCACAAGTGTTCAAAAACAAACGATATATGTTTCTGCGACACCTGGCGATTATGAACTTGAAAAAGTGAATCATGAGGTTGTTGAACAAATTATTCGACCAACTGGACTTCTAGATCCGACAATTGAAATTAAAAAAAGTCAGGGACAGGTGGATGATTTAATTGACCAAATTCTCGAACGTCGAGAGCGTGATGAACGTGTCCTGATCACGACACTTACGGTGAAGATGGCTCAAGATTTAACGAATTATCTTCTTGAAACGGGTATTAAAGTCGCATACCTTCATCATGAAACCAAGACTTTGGAACGTATTGAAATATTAAGAGATTTACGCTTAGGAAAATACGATGTCGTTGTTGGGATTAACCTCTTAAGAGAAGGGTTAGACCTTCCTGAGGTAAGTCTTATTGCGATTCTTGATGCCGATAAAGAAGGATTCCTAAGATCCTATCGATCACTTGTTCAGATTGTAGGGCGTGCAGCTCGAAATTCAAACGGTCATGTTATTATGTACGCAGATAAAATAACGGATTCCATGAAAAAAACAATTGACGAAACGAGACGAAGACGCGATATCCAAATTGCGTATAACGAAAAACATGGCATTACTCCGAAAACCATTAAAAAAGAAATTCGTGATGTAATTGCAGGGAAAGAAACCGCTGAATTGACACATTGTATCCGCAATAATAAAGGAAAACGTAAAGATAAAAAAGCTGTGGATGAACTTATCCAAAAACTCGAGAAAGAAATGCGAGAAGCTGCGGCACTTCTTGATTTTGAGAGAGCAGCTCAACTTCGTGATATTGTTATGGAGATGAAAGCAAGCTTGTAGACCAAGGAAACTTGGTCTTTTTTTGTAGTTTTTGTGCACTCATGCGATAATAGAATTAAATGAAGAGAATGTTGATTTGTTTGAAATCAAATATTGGAACGAAGTAATGTGATAGGGTTTCTTAAAAATGGTAATTATTTATTACCAGAGGAGGCGTGCTATGCGAACTGAAACTGAAATTATGACTGTAATTTTGGAAGAAGCGGAATCAAGTCCACAGATTCGAATTGTTGCGATGAATGGTTCACGGGTAAATAAAAATATCGAAAAAGATGCAATGCAAGATTATGATATTGCATACATAGTCGATGACATCGAATATTATAAAAATCATCAATCATGGTTGGAACCTTTTGGAAAGATATTGATGATGCAAAGACCCGATGATTTTACGCTGTTTGGGCAAACACAGTCTCGAGACTATCATTACTTGGTTCAGTTTGAAGACGGGATTCGTATCGACTTCACATTTGTATCCATCGAGAATCTTGAAGATTATCTTCAGGAAGATCATCTAGTATCCATCATTTTGGATAAGGATTCCATTATATCCGGTGTCCTTCCTGCAAGTGATCAAGATTATTGGGTTCGTAAGCCAAGTGAGCAAAGTTACCGTGACTGTATTAATGAGATGTTGTGGTTATCCTTTTATGTCGTTAAAGGTATCAAGCGCCATGAGCCAATTTACGCAATGGACCACCTTGCATTGATGCGCGGAATGTTGCTTCAAATGATTACGTGGCAAGTTGGATTTGAAACAGAATTTTCCTTGAGTGTTGGGAAGAATTATAAACATCTTGATCGATATATTAGTTCGAGTATGTGGGAAAAGCTACTTTCAACGTATAACTTAAGTTCAAAAGAGCAGTGTGTCATTGTGTTGGAGTCCATGCTTACAATCTTCTCGGTAGTTGCTGATCGCGTAGGAGATTATGGAACTTTTGTATATGATCGTCATGAATACCATGATGTTTCAACTTATGTCTTAAATCAGATTAACGGTGAGTAAAGCGGTATTGTGGAGTTAAGAAACATGTTATAATTTGTTCAGTAGGTGAGAGATATGGAAAACAATAAAATTGTCATTAAAGGTGCAAAAGAGAATAATCTAAAAAATATTAGCCTTGAGATTCCAAGAGATAAACTTGTAATTATGACGGGCCTTTCTGGGTCTGGTAAAACGAGTTTAGCGTTTGATACGATTTATGCTGAAGGACAGCGTCGTTATGTCGAGTCACTCAGTTCGTATGCACGTCAGTTCTTAGGAAATATGGAAAAGCCGGATGTTGAGTTAATTGAAGGACTTTCTCCATCGATTGCAATTGATCAAAAAACAACAAGTAATAATCCTCGTTCCACTGTTGGAACAGTAACGGAGATTTATGATTACTTGCGTCTTTTGTATGCTCGAGTGGGTATCCCTTATTGCCCTACGCATAATATCGAAATTACGTCTCAGACGATTAAACAGATGGTTGATCGCATTATGATGCTTGAAGATAAAACACGTCTTGAAATCTTGGCGCCGGTTGTGAAAGCACAAAAG
Source organism: Erysipelothrix sp. strain 2 (EsS2-7-Brazil) (assembly GCF_016617655.1). Classification (NCBI taxonomy): domain Bacteria; kingdom Bacillati; phylum Bacillota; class Erysipelotrichia; order Erysipelotrichales; family Erysipelotrichaceae; genus Erysipelothrix; species Erysipelothrix sp. strain 2 (EsS2-7-Brazil). Next base: position 87,803 of record NZ_SCFT01000004.1, on the reverse strand, counting down.
GGAGAACATCGCGATTTACTGGATCATCTTCGTAAAGAAGGTTATGTCCGTGCGTACATTGATGGTGCTTTAGTTATGTTGGATGAAGAAGTCGCACTTGAAAAGAATAATCGTCATGATATCGACGTTGTCATTGACCGAATTGTTAAGAAGGAAGACAGCCGTTATCGATTGAGTGATTCATTAGAGACTGCCTTAAAATTGAGTAATGGAGTTGTACTCGTGAAAAATGGCGAGGAGAATATGGTGTTTTCAAGTAATTTTGCGTGCCCGGAGTGTGGATTCAGCATTGCATCCATCGAACCACGTCTTTTTTCTTTCAACTCACCCATGGGTGCATGTCACAACTGTAATGGTTTAGGCATGACGCAATCAGTAGATCTTGAGTTCTTAATTCCTGATCCGACTTTGTCGATTTCTGAAGGTGGGATTCGATACTATAAAAATATTGTGAATTCACAAAATATCGAGTGGCAGACATTTGAGCATCTCATTCAATTTGCGAAAGTTGATATTGATAAACCCATTAATAAATTAACGAAAAAACAAATGGATATTTTACTCTACGGAAGTGTTGTGCCCGTAAAATATGTTATTGAATCGCGTTCGGGAAATAGTTTTCACCGTAACGAACCCATCGAAGGGGTTGTAAGTTTAATTGAGCGACGTCATCGCGATACGACATCTTCATCATCGCGAGAATGGTATGGTTCGTTTATGGGTGAAGCTGTCTGTTCAGAGTGCCATGGTGCACGTCTGAATCAGGAAGCCTTAAGCGTGCGCGTAGGCGGATTAAACATTAGTCAATTTACTGAACAATCGATTGGTGATGCACTGCATTTTATGGATCATTTAGAACTCGATGAGATGAAAGCAAATATTGCTGAGCTTGTGATTAAAGAAATTGTCTCACGTCTAACATTCCTTAAGGATGTAGGACTAGAGTACTTAACGTTAGACCGTATTGCAGGAAGTCTTTCAGGTGGAGAATCTCAACGAATTCGTCTTGCCACCCAGATTGGGTCGTGCCTTACGGGCGTGCTCTATGTTTTAGATGAACCCTCAATTGGTCTACATCAACGTGATAATGCGCGTCTTATTGAGACGCTAAAGAACATGCGTGATCTAGGGAATACCTTGATTGTTGTGGAACATGATGAGGAGACGATGGAAGCTGCGGACTGGATCGTGGATATCGGACCGGGAGCGGGCGCACTGGGTGGAGAAGTTATTGCGAATGGCCCCCTAGAATCGATTTTAAAAAACGAAAATTCAATTACCGGTCAGTATCTAAGTGGTAAACGAAGAATTCCTACACCTCAAAAACGCCGTAAAGGCAATAAAAAGAAAATCGAAATTATGGGTGCGGAAGAAAATAACTTAAAAGGAATTAATGTTAAGTTTCCACTTGGAACATTTATCGCAGTTACAGGTGTAAGTGGTAGTGGTAAGTCGTCACTTGTTAATGAGGTCTTAAGCAAAACCGTTTATCATGCGCTTGGAAAACAACGTGTAAAACCTGGTAAACATAAAAAAATTAAAGGTCTCGATAATATTGATAAATTAATTACAATTGATCAAAATCCAATTGGACGTACACCACGTTCTAACCCTGCAACCTATACAGGGGTATTTGATGATATTCGTGACTTGTTTGCGAAAACACCTGAGGCCAAAATGCGCGGTTATGATAAAGGAAGATTCTCCTTTAATGTTGCCGGTGGCCGTTGTGAGATGTGTAAAGGGGATGGAGTCAAACGGATTTCGATGCACTTTTTACCGGATGTATTTGTTAAATGTAGTGAATGTGATGGTAAGCGCTATAACGATGAGACACTCCAAGTTCATTATAAAGAAAAAACAATTTTTGATATTCTTGATATGAGTATCGATGAGGCGACGGAATTCTTTGCACCGATTTCGAAAATTCGAAAAGGACTTGAAACGTTGCAGGATGTCGGACTGGGTTATATTAAACTGGGTCAATCAGCAACCACTTTATCCGGAGGGGAAGCACAGCGTGTTAAACTTGCGAGTGAGCTTCAAAGACCTTCTACTGGGAAGACGATGTTTGTTCTTGATGAACCGACAACAGGTTTACACAGTTATGATGTGGAAAAACTAACGGGAGTATTACAACGTATTGTGGATAATGGTGATACCGTAGTTGTGATTGAACATAACCTTGATGTTATTAAAAATGCGGATTATGTTATTGACCTTGGTCCAGAAGGCGGTGAAGGAGGTGGAACACTTGTTGCTTGTGGTACACCTGAAGACATTTGCCAAGTCGAAGACAGCTATACTGGACATTATCTTAAAGGGGTCTTAGAAAAGGGGTAGTTTATGGAAGAAAGAGTTTCATGCAGTGTAAAAACACTCGTACATCATTTTGGATTTGAACAAGTGGCGGGAGACCGAGAATCGTTAAAACGACGAATTACTCTTCCGAATACAAACAGACCTGGCTTGGAATTAACGGGGTTTTATGCACATGCAGAACCAAAACGTGTAGTCATAATTGGGAATAAAGAATCCTCATTTATCAAAACATTGGATGAGTCCGAACAGGCCGAACGATTTGATACAATCTTGAATGAAGAAACACCGTTCGCGTTAATTACAGGTGGCAATCCATGTCCGCCAACCCTTCGTAATGTTGCGAACAAAAAGAATTTCCCCGTGTTTGTTACAGACCGACCAAGTTCAGATATCATGGTGGAAATCGTTACGTTTTTAGATGAGGTCTTGGCACCGACAGGAAATGTTCATGGTGTTTTAATGAACGTTTTTGGAAAAGGTGTACTTATTATTGGTGAGAGTGGTATGGGTAAAAGTGAAGTCGCACTTGAATTGGTCTTACGTGGTCATGCGTTAATTGCCGATGATCGTGTAGATATTACCCGTGTTAAAAATAAAATAATGGGAACAGCCCCCGAGTTATTACGTGGAATGCTCGAAATTCGTGGAATTGGAATTATCGATGTCAGCCAGATGTTTGGGGTCCGCTCATATCTGGAACAAGAAGAAATTAACTTTGTAATTGAGTTTACAAAATGGGATGACAACCAGCAATACCTTAGAGCCGGTATTGAAGAACAACTGCCTTATGAGGCATTGGGACTAAAAATACCGCACCTTGTATTCCCGGTGAAAGAAGGTCGTAATATGTCAGTACTCGTTGAATCCGCTGTACGTGATCATATGCTTAAACAACGAGGAATTAATAGCGCAGAACTTTTTGATGAGCGCGTAATGGATTTTATTAAACGTCAAGCAAAGGAGCAAGTTGATGATTAAGTTTTTTCCAAATACTCAAACATTCGTTCAAATTGGACCTGTAAATATTGCGTGGTATGCAATACTGATAATGTCTGGTGCATTTCTAGCGTATTCTATAAGTCAACGAAATTTACTCAAAGTAGGTTATAAAAAAGAGGATATCGAAGATTTATTCATGGGTTCGCTCATTGCGGGTTTTCTGGGCGCGCGTCTTTGGTATGTTTTGTTTTTTGAATTTAAGACATACCTTTCTCAACCTTTACGCATCTTTGCAATCCATGAAGGTGGACTTGCGATTCAAGGGGGTTTAATTGCAGGGGTGGCATTTGGCTATTGGTTTACAAAGCGCCGACGTCTAAATTTTATTCAATGGGCAGATCTCATTATTCCAAATATTCTCCTTGCACAAGCTATCGGTCGATGGGGGAATTTTATGAACAAGGAAGCTTATGGACGTGTTGTTCAAGAAAGCTTCTATAATCATTTTCCAATTTGGTTTAAAGATATGATGTATATTGATGGAGCATTCCGTCAACCAACATTCCTCTATGAGAGTGTTGCAAATATTATTGGATGGATTCTGATTGTATTTGTACTCAAACGATTCAGTAAGATTAAGCGCGGCGACTTAACTTTCGCATATATGATGTGGTATGGAGCAACCCGCTTTATCATTGAGGGATTTCGATCAGACAGTTTAATGTTTGGTCCAATTCGAGTTGCACAATTTATTTCAATTATTTTTGTAGTACTTGGTGTGGCTGGATACATGGGACTTTTTAAGAAATACCTTAAACGTCAGAAACCAATTATTCTATTTGATTTTGATGGAACCATTGCGAATACACAAGCGTGCATTTTGGAGACGTTCCGTCGCGTGTTTGAAACATACAAGCCTGAGTATAAACTCAGCGAACAAGAAATGAAATCCTTTTTAGGACCAACACTTCATGATACGTTTAGTAACTATTTTGAAGAAGCTGACATTGAGGCAATAATCCAAGAATACCGTCGGATCAATCATGAGCTGCATGACGCTTATGTTGTTCCTATGGAACATGCGATTCCATTATTGGAAGATCTTAAAAATGATGGATATCGTATGGGTGTTGTTTCAAATAAAATCACATCGACACTTGAACTTGGGATGGAAGTAACGGGTATCAACCCTGAACTTTTTGAAGTGGTATTAGGATGTGATCAATTTGAACCCGTAAAACCCGATCCTGCGGGCATCGATAAAGCACTCGAGTTGATGCATGCAGATCGTGGACAATTAATTTATGTTGGAGATACTGCTTCAGATATTCTCGCAGGACAGCGGGCAGGTTCATTTACTATCGGATACGTATTTGATAAAATACGTGAGAAGGATTTAGAAGAAAGTAAACCGAATCGTATGATTTCGGATTTAATGGAAATCAAAGAAATATTGAAGGAGGATCATGAATGGACAATAACTATGATGTAGTCATCATTGGAGCAGGTCCAGCAGGTTTGACGGCAGCGGTTTATGCAGGACGCGCTGGCTTGAAAACAGCAATGTTGGAATCGGAAGCCCCAGGTGGAAAAATGATTAAGACGGACTTAGTCCAAAACTATCCCGGTGTGGATAATATTGCGGGGGTCGATTTATCGATGAAAATGTTTGAGCACTCGACCGCTTATGGAACAGAATACCTTTACGGGAATGTCAATGGCATTGTTGATGAAGGGGATTATAAAGTAATCAAAACTGAAGATGGATCGGAGTACCGTGCTCATGTTGTCATCGTTGCAACGGGGACAAATGAACGTACTTTAGGATTTGAAAAAGATGACGCACTCTTAGGTCACGGTCTATCTTATTGTGCAGTGTGTGACGGTGCATTCTTTAGAGATAAAAAAGTTGTTGTTATTGGTGGGGGGAATTCAGCCCTTGAAGAAGCTGTCTATTTAACCCAGTTTGCAAGTGAAGTTAATCTTGTAATTCGTAGAGATGTCTTCCGAGGTGATGATTCAGCACAACGCCAAGTATTTAGCAACGATAAAATTAATGTAATTAAAAAACATATTCCCGTTGATTATATCGATAGCGATGGGAAATTAACAGGGATGAAATTTGAACATGTTGAAACAGGAGAACCACTAGTAATTGAAACAGATGGTGTCTTCCCTTACATTGGGGCGATTCCAGCAACAGGGTTCCTAAAAGATTTAAATGTTTTAGATAATGAAGGTTATTTAATTGTTAATAATCAACTTGAAACTGAAATTCCAGGCATCTTTGGAGCCGGTGATGTTATTCAAAAACATTTACGTCAAATTGTTACTGCAACAAGTGATGGTGCAATTGCAGCACAAAATGCATTTCACTATATACAAGATCTTAAATCTAAGGCATAGCCTTAGATTTTTGTTATAATTGGGGTAAGAGGTGGAACATGGAAAAACAAAAAGTAGTTTTAGTCACAGGTCTATCAGGTGCAGGGAAAACAAGCGCCATGGCTGTTTTAGAAGACATGGGGTACCATTGTATTGATCGTTTTCCAGTATTTATGATTGAAGATCTTGTACGAGATATTGAGGCGATGAAAGATGGGACTTACAGCAATCTTGCGTTAAGTGTGAATGCTGCAGATTTCGATGTTTTCTATCGTACATTCAAGAACTCAGAGTGTGAGTTGATTGTCTTGTTTTTAGATGCGAGTAAAGAACAACTTCTGCTACGCTATAAGTATAATCGACGCAATCATCCATTAATTGTTGCGAATCTGGCAAATGGGCTTGAAGAGGCCATTGATGCGGAAATCGAACAGTTTTCAAATATTAAGTCACGCGCATCGATTATCATCGATACAACATTTTTAACACAACAAAATCTAACATCACGCATTAAGCGGTTCTTTAAAATAGAGGGAAATCAATCCTTATCCCTAAGCTTTATTTCGTTTGGTTATCGTAAAGGTCTTCCAATGGATGCAGACCTTGTTTTCGATGTGCGATTCTTAAACAATCCATATTGGGAAGAATCTCTGCGATCTATGACGGGGAATGATAAACCAGTCTTTGACTACGTAATCAACGATGAAAAAACACAAGAATTTTTAAAATATCTAACACACTTTTTAGATTACGCATTTGAACGTTATATCGAAGAGTCAAAGCACTTGTTAACTGTTGCAATTGGTTGTACAGGTGGTCAACATCGATCTGTTTCGATTGTGAATTGGCTCTATGAAAATTATGACAAACAATATAATACCTTAAAAGACCACCGTGATATGCCCGAGGATAAAGAGTAATGAAGGTCGCGGTAGTTGGTGGTGGAAAAGGGCAATCTGCGTTATTAAGAGGTTTAAAACATATAGAATCACTGGAGTTAAGTGCGATTGTTACGGTGGCTGATGATGGTGGTAGTACTGGGCGATTGCGAGAAGATTTTAATGTTCCAGCTATGGGTGATATTCGAAATGTGATGCTTGCTTTAGCGGAGTCGGAAAATTTGCTGTCGCAAATTATGAACTATCGTTTTAGTAAAGATTCAAGGTCAACCCTTGCAGGTCATAATCTTGGGAACTTAATCCTTACGGCACTTACAGATACCACTGGCGATTTTATGGACGCGGTTGCATCGGTTTCAAAAGTTTTAAATGTGATGGGTGACATTATTCCTTCATCCGAAGAAACCATTACATTATGTGCACGGATGGAAGATGGAACGATTGTCCGCGGAGAATCGAATATTCCAAAATATGCGAACTCAATTGACTGTGTTTACTACGATGAGCCGGTACATGCAACAGATCAGGCGATTCAAGCCATTCTTGAAGCGGATGTGATCTTATTAGGTGTTGGTTCGTTGTATACCTCAATTCTTCCAAATATCATCATTCCAGAAATAAAAGAAGCACTGCAAAAAAGTAATGGGAAGATTGTGTATTATTGCAATGCAATGAGTCAGCCCGGAGAAACAAATGGCTATAGTGGGGAAGATCATGTGAATGCAATTGTAAAACATATCGAAAAACCTGTCGATCTTGTTGTACGTTGTGTTGATGAAATTCCTTCTGATGTAATTCAAAACTACGAAAATGAAGATTCTCATCCAATTTACTTTAGAAGTTCGGTTCATACGTATACCGTTGTAGACCAAAACTTATTGAATTTTGAGAATGGAAAAATCCGTCATGATCATGATCGTGTGCGTGAGGGATTCTATGAAATACTGGAGGTGATTGGATGTCCTTTAGCAGTGAAGTAAAACATGAAATATCCACAAATATTTATCACGAGTGTTGTGAACGTGCATTCTTATCGGCATTCTTACAAATCAATTCAAATTTGATTATTGCGAATAAGCGCATGCAAATTCAAATTGAGATTGAAAATGCAGCAATTGCGAAACGATTGTTTTCACTTCTTAAAGAACGTTACCAGGTCGAAATTGACTTGACGGTTGTTAAAAAACAAAAATTAAAGAAAAATAATGTCTATGTTCTCCGTGTTATGGATCGCGGTATGGAAATCTTGGAAGATTTGGGAATTTATTCGTCGAAAGGCATGCGAAGCACACCATATAGCGTAATTACACTTAAAGAATGCTGTGCGCGTGCTTATCTTGCGGGTGCATTTCTGGCAAGTGGAAGCATTAATGCGCCAACAACTGCAAATTATCATATGGAAATAACGTGTGAAGGCGAGGAACTTGCGCGTTATCTACAAAAACTACTCAATCGTTTTGACATCACCGCTAAAATAACAACCCGCCGCAATCGTCAAGTTGTTTATGTTAAGGCAGCAGACCAAATTGCGGATTTCTTAAAAATAACAGGCGCTCATGTTAATACTTTGGAATTTGAAGATATCCGCATTCAGCGCGATTTTAAAAACTCCTTAACACGACTTGATAATTGCGAAGTTGCAAATGAGGTCAAAACCATTAAAGCCGGAAGTCAACAATTGGATGCAATTTACAAACTTATTGAACATAATCGTTACAATCAACTTGAAGCGCGATTAATTCAAGTGGGTGATTTACGCATGAATCATCCTGAAGCAAGTTTAAACGAGCTTATTGAATACTATGAAGAAGAACATAATGCAACCATTAGTAAATCAGGTTTACAACACCGTTTTAAAAAAATAATTGAATTAGCAGATAAATTAGACCAAGAGGTAGCATCTTGATGCATTATGAAGGTGTAAAATTTAACTTGAGAGAAGCTCGTGATGATGATGCACACGAACTTTTCCAGATAATGTGTGATGAACGTGTTACGAAATATTATGGAATGGGTCGCTTTGAAGATCATGACGAGGCATTAAAGGAAATCCATCGCTTTAAAGAATCTGAGACCAGCTTTGATGGGTTTCGTTGGGTTATTTCAGATAAAAATGACTGTTATATCGGCGATGTAGGGTGTTATAACTATGATCTGGATTTTAACTGCATTGAAGTCAGTTTTAAACTCAAATATGAATATTGGAATCAAGGAATTCTTTCGGAAGCATTACAATACGCAATTGATTATGCGTTCAATTTCAAATACTATAATCGACTCCAAGTAAAAGTTTGTCCTGAAAATCAAGGATGCATTCGACTCTTGGATAAAACAGGATTTAAGTATGAGGGGACGTTGAGGCAAGCGGAGTATGAAGCGGGACGCTATATCGATATATGTATCTATTCGCTACTTCAAACCGACATTATGTGATGATTAGTGAACCGCGCTAAAAGTGGTATTGACATTTTTTTTCGTGTTATAATTATTAAAAGGCGGTATTTATTATGGGTTCTATTATTTCGTTTTTAATTTTATTCTTTATAACAATGATTATTATCAAGATTTTACCCCAATTATTGGGTATTGTCGTCATCATTTGGGTTATTAGTACGATTGTACGTGTAATCCAAGAAGTGCGTCGTCCTCGAGGATCTTCTCGAGATTTTTATGGGAGTCAAAGTTCGCATACAGATCAATCGTATTCGGATAATCATAACGGCGATGTTATCGATGTAGAATATACAACACGTGATGTCACAGATCAAGAAAATAAATAGTGATTAAGGGAGGGGATGCTTGATGATCTCGAAAGCAGTTATTGCAGATAAAAAACAATTAAATCTATTGTGGAAAGATGCGTTTCCAAACCTCAATCGCGGTGCAGTCGATGCGTATTTTAATAATTTTTATCATGAAGATCAATGTTATGTATCCAAAAATGATTATGACGAGATTTTGGCTGCAATCCAAGTTCATGATAAAGTCCTATCGTTACATGATAAAAATATTAAAGCTTCCTATCTCGTTGGGAGTTTTATAAGACCGAATGTCTTGGTTCAAACGATGACGACACTGATTGAAACAATCTTAGAAGATGTTTCAAAGACAGATATCATTACATTGTGTCACACAGATCATCCGGAATGGTTTGAACCATTTGGATTTGAGACAGTTGTGGAAAACTATATTTATACAATCCCAGCAATTTCACTTCCTGCATTAGGAATGGAAGGGATTGTTAGAGATCCAAGCCCAGAAAGTCTGTTAGAAGTATATCGACGATTCACAAGTCATTTCACTGCGAATTTTGTACGGGACGAAGTTTATTTTGGAAAACTCAAAAAAACAATGCGAGAACAAAACGGCCAAATTATTGGACTTCAAGAAAATGGCGTTTTAATTGCCTATGCAATTGTTACAAATGGGCCTCATTCGGTAGAAGTGTTAGAGTGCTGTTATGATAAGAGTGGTTCTTTAGTACGCCTTCTTGCCTTTGTCTCGCGCTCTGTTCAAGATGTTCGTCTTCATGCTTCAATTTCGGAGCGACTGGATAAAATATTTACGGAGGCTCAGCGTGTAAAGGCACCTTTTCTTATTGCGCGTGTTAATGATAAAGAATTATTTGAACGATTGTATCATATAAAAATTATCAGTGCGTATTCGGCATTTCATGCCTTTGGGAAGCCACTGTTTAATAGGGATTTTTTATAGATTGTTAGTTGGCTCACAATTGACAATTGGTTGAGATGGTATATAATAAGAATGTCAATTATAAGGAGGATATAGACACTATGACAGTTAAAGTAGCAATTAACGGTTTCGGCCGTATTGGTCGTTTAGCAACACGTTTATTAACAGGTTCAAAAGACATGGAAATCGTGGCAATCAACGACTTAACAGATGCAGCAACATTAGCTCATTTATTAAAATATGATTCAGCACAAGGACGTTTCGAACATGATATCGAAGTTAAAGACGGAGCTTTCGTAATCGACGGACACGAAATCAAAGTTTTAAGCGAACGCGATCCTAAAAACTTACCTTGGAAAGAACTTGGTGTTGACGTAGTTATCGAATGTACAGGTTTCTTCACAACAGAAGAAAAAGCTGGCATGCACTTAGAAGCAGGAGCACGTAAAGTTATTATCTCAGCTCCAGCAACAGGCGACATCAAAACAGTTGTTTACAACACAAACCATGAAATTCTTGACGGTAGCGAAACAGTTATCTCAGGTGCTTCATGTACAACAAACTGCTTAGCTCCAATGGCTGCAGTATTAAATGACAAGTATGGTATTATTTCAGGAACAATGACAACAATCCATGCTTACACAAACGATCAAAACACATTAGATGGTCCTCATCCTAAAGGTGACTTACGTCGTGGACGTGCAGCTGCACAAAGCATTATCCCTAACTCAACAGGAGCAGCTAAAGCAATCGGTTTAGTAATTCCTGAGTTACAAGGTAAATTAGATGGTGGAGCACACCGTGTTCCTGTAATCACTGGTTCAATCACTGAATTAGTAGCAGTAGTTGAAAAAGCAACAACAGTTGAAGAAGTAAACGCAGCTATGAAAGCAGCAACTAACGAATCATTCGGTTACACTGAAGAACAACTTGTTTCAACAGACATCATTGGTATGAGCTACGGTTCATTATTTGATGCAACACAAACTAAAGTTTCATCAATCGGTGGTGTAAACTTAGTTAAAGTTGCTTCATGGTATGACAACGAAGCATCATACACAAACCAATTAGTACGTACAGCACATTACGTTGCTTCAAAATTCTAATTGATTCAATTATGATCTTGAAAGCTATCCATTTGGATAGCTTTTTTTATATTTGAAGTGTGCCTAAATAAAGACGATTTATGATATACTTATTGCAAAGGTTTGGAGGCTATTATGAAGTTATATAATTCGAAATCAAATTCGCTTGAAGAGTTTACACCGATTGAGGAAGGGAAGGTATCCATGTATGTCTGTGGACCAACTGTTTACAACTATGCACATATAGGAAATGCACGCCCAATCGTCGTATTTGACTTATTGCGACGCGTTCTAACGGCACTTGGGTATGATGTTAAACTTGTATCGAATTACACGGATGTTGATGATAAAATCATTAAGAAAGCGTTAGAAGAAGGTGTTGATGAATCGGTTATTTCAAATCGTTATATTGAGGCCTATGAAAAAGTTCGTAAAGGACTTCATGCAGATTACGTTCAAGCAACTCCAAAAGTAACAAGTACGATGCCAGAGATTATTGCGTTTATTCAGGACTTAATTGATCATGGTTATGCGTATGCATCCAATGGAGATGTTTATTTTCGTGTGTCTAAAGCAAAAGAATACGGCTCCATTTCTTCACAAAATATTGATGAATTGATGGTAGGTGCACGAATTGAGGAAAACAGCAGCAAAGAAAACCCTCTTGATTTTGTATTGTGGAAAGATACAAAGGATAATGGCATTAAGTGGGATGCACCATGGGGTAAAGGAAGACCGGGTTGGCATACTGAGTGTGTTGTTATGATTGGTAATGAATTTAAACAAGAGGTTATCGATATTCATGGCGGTGGTCAAGATTTAAAATTCCCGCATCACGAAAATGAATCAGCACAATGCCGTGCACTCCATAATCATGATCTTGCGAATTATTGGATTCATAATGCGATGCTAAATATTGATGGTGAAAAAATGAGTAAGTCAATCGGTAATGTTATGTGGGCCCAAGAGTTTATTGATAAATTGGGTGAAAATGCTACACGGTGGTTGCTTATGTCGACACATTATCGTCTCACATTAAATATTACGGAAGAACTTATTGAACAAACTCAGAAAGAACTTGATCGTATCTTCCAAGGACTAAACAAAGCATATATTGAACTTGAAAAGATGGAATATCATATTGGCCCACAATTTGATGATGTACGCTATCATCAATTTATGGACGCCATGGCGGATGATTTAAATGTCGCGAATGCGAATGTTGTCCTGTTTGACACCGTGAAACAATTAAATGCTGCAGTGCGCCAACGTGAAATTAATGGTGAAGAGGTATCTAAATATATTGTGACTGTGGAGAAAATGTTGGATGTTCTTGGTATTGCTTATTCAAGAATTGTCCTTGATGACAAATCTAGAGCGCTGTTTAAGCAATGGAATGATGCTAAAGCACGCAAAGATTTTGAAGACGCAGACCGCTATCGTAGCGAACTCATGGAACGAGGATTATTATAATATGATGCATTCAGGAAATGTATTGGCTTTTGTGGGTGATGCGGTTTTATCCCTTCAAGTGAGGCAATATCTGGTAGAACAAGGAATTACGAAAACAAAGCAATTACAAGAAACTTCGGTTAAGTTTGTGAGTGCCATGGCACAAGCCGATTACATGAAGACATTACTGGATGGTAATGCACTTTCTGAGGAAGAGATGGGTATCTACAAACGAGGCCGAAATGCCAAAAGTGCATCAATGGCTAAAAATGCGGATGTTATGTCGTATCGTATTGCGACGGGATTTGAAGCATTGTGGGGATATCTTTATATGGAAGGTCATCATGAACGTTTGGACACGCTTTGGAAAGAATATATAGAAACGGTGGAAATATAATGTCGAATTACATTTTTGGGAAAAATACGGTCACTGCATATTTAAAAAGTGGGCAGAAACCAAAGAATTTATATTTATTCAATAAAGGAAATTATCAAGAAATTGTGACGCTTGCGAAAGAACACGGAATTAGACCGCAATTTGTCGATAAATTTCGATTGGATAAAATGGCTGATGGTGTGCACCAAGGTGTCGTGATAGAAATTCAAGACTACAAATATTACTCACTTCAAGAAATTATTCAAGGCGCTCAAAACAATTTAATCGTGCTCTGTGATCAACTTGAAGATCCACATAATCTGGGTGCAATTTTAAGAACGTGTGATGCATGTGGTGTAGATGGAGTGGTAGTTGGAAAACATCGAAGTGTTGGCTTAACATCAACGGTTGCGAAAGTTTCTACAGGTGCAATTAATACGGTAAAGGTAGCGGAAGTTACAAATATGGTTAAAGCTATCGCAGAACTTAAAGAAGCGGGCTATTGGGTAGTAGCTGCTGAGAATGCGGTGGAAGCAGTTGATTATACTGAATTTAATGTTGATATGCCACTTGTATTGATTGTGGGTTCTGAGGGTAAAGGAATTTCACGTCTTGTAAAGAAAGAGTGCGATATATTAACAACGATTCCAATGCAGGGAAGCGTCAATTCACTAAATGTATCCGTCGCAACGGGTGTTTTGCTCTTTGATATAGTACGTCGCCGAAAATAATGCAGTATGGGGGGATTTGCATGATAAGCGATTTTGAGTATCTTTATATGATTCGCCAGAACAGTGAAGATGCATTGGATATTGTAATGGGGAAGTTCAAGCGTTTGCTTTGGAAAAGAGCATATGAACTTTATACTCAACAAAAGCCTATCGGGATTAATATCGAAGATTTGTTTCAAGAAGGATTTTTAGGGTTTTATGATGCCATTTATACCTTCAAAGAAATAAAAGATGTAGGATTTGCATATTATGTAAATCTCTGCGTAATCTCCACGATGCGAACCGCACTACGAAAATGTCGATCACAATCATACAAACTTTTGGATAGTAAATGGTCGTTGGATCTCTTTGTGACAGAAGATAAATCTGTTTATCTTGCTGATATGATTGAAACGCAAGATCTCACCAGTGATCCGGTTGTGGTTGCACATTATCATGATGCACGTCGCATTGAACGCAAAGTACTTGAAACGATCCCTGAAAAAGAGCGGATAATCTATACAATGCGGGAAGAGGGATTTGGATATCGTGAGATTGCAGATCGGTTTAATATTTCACCGAAAAATGTGGATAATATCATCCAAAAAGTGAGGCGTCGTCTTGTAGCAATGCGCGATGTTTCCCACATGTGAGTTCATTGACACCCCACTGTGATTGTGATAAAGTTAGGGAGCACGAAAGTGGGGTTTTTTAATGACAAATAAAAGAGAAAAAGTAATCTTGGTATGTACTGAATGCCTTTCACGTAACTACTCTACTTTTCGAAATCATTCAAGTGTTACGGAACGACTTGAGATAAAAAAATTTTGTAAACGATGTGGAAGACACACATTACATAGAGAGACAAAATAGGAGGTAAATGCTATGGCTTGGTTTAGTTTTGCTGGAATTAAAGAAGAAATCCATAAAATCAAATGGCCTACTCGTAAGGAAATGACACGAAACACAACAATCGTTTTATCCTTTGTTCTGTTTTTTGTAGCTTACTTTTTACTAACAGAAGTTGTGTTAGTAGCAGCATTGAAATTGATTGGAATTGGTGGATAAGATGGAAGAAAAAAAATGGTATGTTGTTAACACCTATTCAGGACATGAAAACCGTGTTAAAGAAAACTTAGAACGACGCGTAGAATCAATGGGTATCGAAGATGCTTTATTTAGAATTCTTGTAGCCGAAGAAAAAGAAATTGAATATAAGAATGGTAAAAAAGTCGAAAAACTTCGTAACTTATTCCCAGGTTATTTATTTGTAGAAATGATTATGACGGATGAAGCGTGGTATATCGTTCGTAATACTCCTGGTGTTACAGGATTTATCGGTTCATCAGGTGGTGGTGCAAAGCCATTCCCAGTTTCAGATGAAGAGATTGAATCAATTTTAAGACGCATGGGTATGAGTGATCAAAAACTTATCGTTAATTTCAAGGAAGGCGATACAGTTCGTATTCTTTCGGGACCATTTGCAGGGATCGAAGGAACTGTTGATAGTATGAATGATGATTCTCAAACAGCAATGATTCTTACGATTTTATTTGGTCGTGAGACACCTACTGAGATTTCATATACAGATATCGAAGCATTATAATAATTACAAGCGGGCTATGCTCGCTTTTTTTATGCACAATTATATGAATTCGTGTGAATTGGAAAATCTTAAGATTTATGATGTATAATATAGATGCTATTTATGTTTGGAAGGTGTTTATATGAGTCTATATGGAATTGGGTCTGCGACCGGAAAAATTATTCTAATGGGTGAACATTCAGTTGTTTACGGTAAACCAGCGATTGCGTTGCCTTTCGCATCCGCACGTATTGAGACAAGAGTGGATTTCCATCAAGAAGAAACCACGATTGATTGTCTTTATTATCAAGGGGCCTTGTCAAGTGCGCCTTCAGTTATTGCGGGTATCAAAGAATTAATCACACTAACATTAAAATTTATGAATAAAGAGAATTATGGTCTTCATATTTCAATTGTATCAACATTACCACCACAACGTGGATTGGGCTCGAGTGCCGCAGTTTCAGTATCCGTTGTTCGTGGTCTTTTTGATGCGTTTAAAATGCACTTATCAGACGAAAACTTAAATTATTTGGTGTCAGTAGCCGAGCGCATCCACCATACGAATCCTAGTGGCCTTGATGCAAATACAATCGCTATGGGAAAACCCGTTTTCTTTGAACGGGGTAAATTGGGTGAAGTTATTGAAGTGGATATGGATGCGGTCCTCGTTGTTGCAGATACTGGCGATTCCGGTCAAACCCGTCTTGCCGTTTCAGAAGTGAATGCAATGCTTAAGGATAATCCAGAGTATGTGGAATCGTTGATGAACAAACTTGCAGATTTGACCAATGAAACCCGTATTCACCTTCAAACAAAAAATGTGGGGGAAGTGGGTAATTGTATGAATCGTGCCCATGAGGTTTTAAAAACAATTCGCGTAAGTAATGATAAATTAGATCTCCTAACAACCATCGCCATTCAAGAGGGGGCATTGGGCGCAAAGTTAACGGGATCAGGAAAAGGTGGCTGTATGATTGCACTTTGTGCCAACGAAGAGGATTCAATGCATGTATCACAAAAATTAAAAGAAGCGGGTGCGGTAGATACATGGTCTTATAATTTAAATGGTAAACAAATTCATGACTAAAACGATTCGTGCTCATACCAACATTGCCCTCATTAAGTATTGGGGAAAGAAGGATAATGAATTAAAAATACCGCACAATTCCAGTCTTTCTATGACATTAGATCAGTTTTACACCGATACATGGGTTGAATATGATGCCACATTAACTGAGGATATTTTTATCCTTGATGGTTATGAGGTGGAAGGTAAGGAAAAAGATCGCGTTGTTTGGTATATGAATGAGCTTAGGAAACGATATCCGTTACCTTATTTTGCTCGCATTCATTCTACCAATTTTGTCCCCAAAGCAGCAGGCTTAGCCTCATCAGCATCTGCATTCGCTGCGCTTGCGAAAGCAGCAACGCTTAACCTTGATTTATCCGATGAAGAAGTGTCTCGCTGTGCGCGATTGGGTTCGGGAAGTGCATCGCGTTCAATCTACGGTGGATTTGTGAAATGGAATCGCGGCTCAAATGATTTGGACAGTTTTGCGGAGCCTATAATCATGAAGCCTTGGCCAGAATTTAGAATGATTGTCTGCATTCTTAATGATCAAGAAAAACCGTTTTTAAGCAGCCAAGCGATGAACACAACTGTCGAAGAATCGGTTTATTACCCAGCGTGGGTAGAACAGACAGAAAAAGACATCATAAATTTAGAATCGGCACTGAAAGAACACGATATCTGGACTGTTGGTGCGATTGCGCAACAAAATGCTTTACGAATGCACGCATCGTTAATGGCAGTAAATATGTGGTATTTTGAGCCGCAAACGGTCGAAATTATGAATAAAGTGCGTAAAATCCAAAAGACAGTACCTGCTTTCTTTACCATGGATGCTGGTCCTAATGTGAAAATCATGACAACCTCTGAACATGTGGAAACGGTTCTCGCTGAGTTAGAGGGTGTTAAAACGGTAGTTTGCGCGCCGGGAGTGGGGGTATCGGTTTATGATTCACGTTAAATTTCCTGGGAAACTGTTTTTAATGGGGGAATATGCAATTATGGAACCAGGTCAAAAAGCGGTCATTGCAGCCATTGATCGGTTTTTAAATGTTTACATAGAGGCCGCCGAGCAATTTGAAGTAAACAGTCGCTATGGTCAACTTCAAGGTACTGAGATATTTATGCAGAATGGAACGTTGACTCATGTGAAGGCAGCAATTGAAATTTCAAGACGCTATTTGAAATTTAGAAAAATAACAATGACCCCTTTCAAAATGCATATTGAGAGTGAGTTGGATTCGGAAAATGAGCAAAAATATGGATTTGGATCGAGTGGTGTTGTACTAGCGGCAGTGATTGATGCTATTTTGAGACTTCATGAGGTAGAGCTGGAGTCGTTAGAACTTTTTAAACTCTCGGTGATGGCCCAAGTAATTGTTGGTGAGATCAGCTCGGGTGGTGATTTGGCTTCCACATGTTTTGGCGGCACACTAGTTTATCAGCGTTATGATGAGTCATGGCTTATTGTTGCGGATATGTGTAATATGAACCTTGTCCATTCAACATGGCCAGGATTGCTGATTGAACCTTTACCATCAACCAACCTAAATCTATGTGTTGGATGGACGGGAACTGTAAATCAAACCTCGCCTTTTGTCGACGCAGTACGAGAATTAAAAAGTAGTAATCCAGCCTATTATGCATCCTTTCTCGAGGAAGCGAATCTTCGAGTCAATCAGTTTATTGATGCTTGGAAAGACCATGATTTTATATTGGTTTCTCAAGCCATTGATCACTATAGAATGTTGATGGCCGAATTAGGGAATCGTGCATCGATCAATATTGAGACAAATGTCTTAACGAAGCTGATTGAATCCGCGCACAATATCGGTTTACCTGCGAAGATATCCGGTTCTGGTGGTGGTGATTGTGGATTCGCATTAATATCTGAAAACTTTAATGAAAAAGCGAACACTTTAGTACATGAATGGGAAAAACATGGTATTCTATATCTAGATGTAGGAGTGTATAAAACGTAAATGAGATCAAAAAGAAAAGACGAACATGTAGCACTTGCGTTAAAGCAAAATGTGTATCAATCTGATTTTGATACCGTACGGATTGTTCACCAAAGTTTACCAAATATCAATTTGAGTGAAGTAGATCCTTCCATTCAATTTTTAGGTCAGACGATGAAGTATCCAATTTATATTAATGCAATGACAGGTGGTAGTGAAAAAACTGAAATGTTGAATCGAAACCTAGCGAGAATTGCTCGTGTTTTTGGTTTGCCGATGGCAGTTGGTTCACAACATGCTGCGCTTGATGATAAGACCCTTGAATCATCGTATCGAGTTGTACGTGATGAAAATCCTACAGGATTTATTATTGGGAATGTAGGGGCGAATGCAACTGTGGATGAGGCGAAGCGCGCAATCGCGATGATTGATGCGAATGCACTAGGTATCCACATCAATGTTGCGCAAGAAATTGCGATGGACGAAGGTGATCGCGACTTTGCTCACTGGCTTGAAAATATAACCCAAATTGTTGCTTCGGTGGATGTTCCAGTTATTGTTAAAGAAGTGGGATTTGGTATGAGTGCAAAGACCGTTGCTCAGCTCTATGATTGTGGTGTGCGTCATGTAGATTTAAGTGGTCGTGGGGGTACGAACTTCGTTTGGATTGAAAATGAACGCTCACAAGGCAAACGTTATAACTATCTATCAGATTGGGGTATTACGACCGTCGAGTCACTTATGATGACTAAATCATATCAAGAGAAATGCGATATATTCGCATCAGGTGGGGTGCAAAATCCACTTGATGCCCTGAAGTGTTTAATACTCGGTGCAAAAGCAGTTGGGATTTCAGGATATTTCCTCAAGGTAGCACATTTAGAGTCAGAAGCGATGCTGAATGAAGTTTCCATGTTTTTGGAAGACTTTAAAAAGCTAATGGTTTTAGTTGGGGCTAAAACGATTGAATCGTTAAAGAATGTTGATTATACAGTCCATGGGAAGGAGGTGTAGTAGGATGAGCGAAGAACATCAAGCAATACATGTTGAGGAAAATGCAAACGACAAGAAAGAAAAACAGCGTTTAGTTAAAAATCCAAAAGAAAATAAGAGCGTTATCATTGGTGTTATTGCAGTCTTGTTACTTGCAGTTTTTTCAACCTCATTCTTCTTCTTAAACAGTCGTTGTACGGTAGATGGAAAGAGTGTTTGTTACGATAAAGATAATGAATATTTTAGTATTGAAGAAAATGCCTCGCTTACTGTACAAGTAGAAAATAAAGAACTTGGAGATTATCTCGTGTCCACATGGAATGAGATTCATCCGCAACATAAAGATGCAATTTCATATGTTGTACAGGAACCTTTAAGTATTGATCAAATGGCAAAAGGACTTCCTTATGATGTTATGGTGACGTCTCAAAAAAATGCTGTTTATTTTCTAGATCAGTTGGTCAATCTGGGGAATTCACTTGATACAGTAGTTGGGAGTCGTATTCCGGTCCAACTGCAAGATTCCATTAATCTTAAAGGATACTATTTCGTTCAAAACAGTATTGAAGGTGGCCTTTTTGTCTATAATAAAACCCTTCTAGAGGAAGCAGGTTTTGATTTAAAAGATTCGGATGAATCTGGTTTACCTGATGTTTTTGAGACCTGGGATCAAATCTATAAAGCTTCAGATAAAATACTGAAAAAGACCGATATGGTTTTCCCATTATCCTTTAAAGATCAAGAATCCTTTTATCCTTTCTTAACCAGCGGACGCTGGACGTTGAATTTTACAAAAAAAGGATCTGATCCTGGCTTTGAAACTCAAGAATTTAGAGATGGTCTTGTATTTATTGAAGCAATGAGCACACATAAAATGGATAAGACTCTCTCTAAAGATATGAAGGCAGAAGATCTTCCATGGCAATTGGATGCTGCATTTTATGAACGACGATCGGCCTTTAGTTTTATTACCGATTTTGAGATGGCCGATAAATACGAAGTAAGCAGTAACGATGAATATGTATATGCTCCATTCCCAGAATATATGAAGCATCGCATGTCGCCTATGGGTGAAGTCGATGGTTACATCGCACGAAAAGAGACAAAGTATCCTTCAGCAGCAGCCGAAGTAATCCGAATCTTACGCAGTGGTGAAGGGGTATCAACATATCAAAGTTCGGTAGGTAAAACGCCGATCTATCATCGCATACACCTTGATGAACTTACGATTACCGATAAACGTGTGATTGAAAAGATGAGAGCCTATAATTTCCATGACACACCACCCGTTATGGCATTGGATAATAATCCAACGAAGTTAGCACGAAGTCTTTATAAAGAAGTTGATTTTATGCCAATCTTACGAGATTTATACGATCATAAAATTACAGTTGATGAAGCGCAGATAAAAATTGTGGAATTAGCAAACAAGTGGATTGAAGAAAATGATTTGACGGAAGATGAGAAAAAAGCATTGGAAGCCAAAAAGGCTGAAGATGAAAAAAAAGAGCTTGAAGCTAAGAAAGAAAAAGAATCAAAAGAGTCAGATGATGAAGCATCTTCTGATGATGAAGCGAAAAATAATTAATTGATAATCACAGTTTTGTGATGGAGGTTAGCATGGCTAAAAACAATCGAAAAGAATTTATTTTATTCCGAGACAAAGTAATCGTACTGATATTTTTACTTTGTTCAGTCGTTACTTTGTATGCAATTTATAAGTTTAATGCAATTCCGACAAAGTATCTCATGATTATTGTAGGGATTATCCTACTTTTATTCCTTATTGGAGCGTTAATAACCATGCTCACCAAACCCGGTAAGTTGAAAAATTTTGGTAAAGTATACAGTTTAATTTTAAGTTTACTCTTGTTACTGGGAACACGTTATTTAGTTACAGGAAATAGTTTCCTTGGCAAATTAACCGGGGCAAATAAAGACACACATGTTATTTCTGTTGTGGTCATGAAAGATTCAGAATATAAAAGCATTGATGATGTTAAATCGTTATCCTTTGGTGCAAATACACGATTGGACTCGAAAAACATCGCTAAAGGTAAGAAATTAATTGATGAAAAATATAAATCAGATATTAATATCGTGGACTATGAAGATTATACGGAACTCGCAAATGATTTGTATGATGGTACACAAGAAGTCATCTTATTGAGTGAAGCACACCGTGGTTTTATTCAAGATGAGGTAAAAGATTTTGATGAAAAGACTCGTATTATAGGTACCGTAGCGTATGAAGAAGAAGTCGATTTTAAAAATAAAAATACAGACGTAATGCAAGATACATTTAGTATGTTTGTAACCGGGATTGACACCTATGGACCTGTTTCATCCGTTTCACGCTCAGATGTGAATATGATAATGACCATTGATCCTAAGAATAAGCAAATCTTATTAACAAGTATTCCTCGTGATTATCATGTTGAACTTGCATCCTTTGGAGCTTATGATAAGCTAACACATGCGGGAATTTATGGTGTCGGAGAATCAATGGCAACACTGGAAAATCTTTTCGATATCGATATTGATTACTTCGTAAAAGTAAACTTCAGTTCAGTTGAAACCATTATTGATGCATTGGGTGGCGTAGATGTTTATTCCCGATATGCATTCCAATCTTATGCAGGTGTGTATTTTGATGAAGGAATTAACCACGTAGATGGACGAAATGGTCTTATCTTTGCACGTGAACGTTATAATCTACCAAATGGTGATAATGACCGTGTTCGAAACCAACAAGCTCTCATTACAGGAATCCTTAAAAAGGCAATGTCACCCGCAATTATTACAAACTATACATCAATTCTAAACTCAGTTTCGGACTCATTCCAAATGAGTATGGAAGAAAGTGATTTTAAAAAACTCATAAAACAACAAATTAACGACATGTCTGATTGGGATATTCAATCCTATGCAGTAACTGGAACGGGAAGCTCAAGTACAACGACTTATTCAATGCCGGGACCAGCACTCTATGTGATGGAACCAAACTATGAAACAGTACGTCAAGCGCATGACTATATTGAAGCAATGGAACGTCATGAAATTATTTCAGTCAATGAATAAAAGCCAGATATCTGGCTTTTATTTTTAAAAATCATGCAGGAGGTCTTTATGAACTGGCAACAATTATTTAATGAAGAAAAGCAAAAAGACTATTTTCGTTTACTTGAAAATAAAATCAAAGAAGAACGAAATGAGTTTACAATCTATCCACCTGAGGAAGCGGTTTTCACGGCATTTGAAAATACTAAATTTGAAGATGTAAAGGTAGTGATTTTAGGACAGGATCCTTATCATCAACCCGGTCAGGCGATGGGGATGAGTTTTTCTGTTTATAAAGATCAAAAATTACCTAAAAGTTTGATAAATATTTATAAAGAGTTGGAAGCTGATCTCGGAGTAAAAAATGAACATGGTGACTTATCATCGTGGGCGAAGCAAGGTGTTTTGCTTCTTAATACATTGCTGACGGTAAGAGAAAGTGAGCCAATGTCTCATGCTCATATTGGATGGGAACAGTTTACGGATCGGGTAATTTCGGAATTAGGACGCCGCGAAGAACCAATCATTTTTGTGTTATGGGGGAAAAAGGCTCAAGCTAAAAAAACGCTCATCCAAGATCACCATCAATTTATTGAATCCAGTCACCCATCCCCACTTGGTGCGTATCGAGGATTTATAGGGTCGCGTCCATTTTCAAAAATCAATGCGTTGCTTAGAGAACGTCATCAAGAAGAAATTAATTGGAGTGTTACATGTTTAGACAAATAGAACCTGCGCTTGAAGCGCTTATGAAACGTAAAAATCAGACGTACGGCATTGACTTGTTTCGTCAATGTTTAGAAGATATGGGCAATCCTCAAGATTCCCTCTCTTGCATTCATATTGGTGGTACCAATGGTAAGGGGTCGACAACCAATTATACCCGTGCAATTTTACAGGAAGCCGGTTATACTGTTGGGACATTCACATCACCTCACCTTACGGTACATAACGATCGTATTCGGATAAATAATCAGAATATCACGGACTCGGATTTACTAATGTATATTAATGTAACCGAACCTTTTTGGGATCGATATCAATTAAGCATGTTTGAAATTGATGTTCTCATCTCATTTTTATACTTTCTTGATCAAGATGTAGACTATGCGATTTATGAAGTGGGTCTTGGAGGTCGACTGGATGCAACCAATGTTATCCATCCACTAATTTCTGGAATTACAAACATTGGTCTTGATCATATGAATATTCTTGGGGATACCATTGAGAAAATTGCTGCCGAAAAAGCGGGTATTATTAAGCCGAATACACCTCTTTTCACAACAGAAAGCAAAAGTTCATGTTTAGAAGTATTCCACCAACACGCACATTGTATGCAGACCGAAGTACACCCGATCCAAACACCGGTGCCTCATCGTAGTGGAATGGCCTATCACTTTGAGGTTTTGGGTGACAGCTATAGCATTGAAAATCAAGGTATTTATCAAGTTGCGAATGCAAGTCTCGCCATTAATCTTATAAAGGCCTTGCCTCAACTTGCGATTTCAACCCAAACCATTCAGAATGCAATTTTGAATGCATCCTGGGCAGGCCGTTTTGAGCGTGTCAGCGATGGTGTTTATGTAGATGGCGCTCATAATGAGATGGGGATAGAAATGCTTGTGAGAAGCATGGAAATGCTTCCTCGACCATGGATTGCGGTATTCACAGCTCTTAAAGATAAAGACTATACGCTTATGATAAATAAATTGGAATCTGTATTTGATGAAGTTATTATCACCCAGTTTGATTTTTATCGTTCCGAAAGTGCAGAAAACTTAGCGTTTGGACATCATGTCACCATCATCAAAAATCAATATGATGCAATTGATGCAGGTATCAAACATCGAAATCAAGGGACATGTGTCGTTACGGGCTCACTCTATTTTATTTCTGAGGCGCGTGATTATCTCAAAAAAAAGCAAGACAATTGATGTGAACCCCTAAATCCAAACATGGACAGGGGTTTTTTCATGTCAACATGTAGTGCGGAATTCAAATTAATCGCAATCGAGCATGCAACGATAAACCTAATAAAGTATGGGGACCGATTTCAAATCAAGAAATATGATATCATAATATATTTAGAAAAATAATCAAGTAGATTCGTCCGCACAGCCGTGACAAAATAAAAAGGACGCTCTTCTGTTTAATACAGAGAAGAATCCTTTGGTACTATTCATTAAATATAAAGCTCTTGGTTATGGGTCCACATCCATTTAAGACATGTTTTTTTTTATAAAACTTTACTTAAAAACTCAATGGTACGTGGATGAGATGGGTGATCAAAGATTGCTTCAGGATTACCTTGTTCACAAATAACGCCCCCATCCATAAATAATACTCGATCACTAATTTCTTTTGCGAAATTCATTTCGTGGGTAACGATGACGATGGTCATGCCACTTACCGCAAGATCTTTAATGACTTCAAGAACATCCTTAACCATTTCGGGATCTAAAGCAGAAGTTGGTTCATCAAACAGCATAACTTGAGGTTGCATAGCAAGTGCCCGAACGATTGCAAGACGCTGTTTTTGACCACCGGATAATTTACGTGGAAATTCATGAGCTTTTTCTTTTAATCCAACTTTATCAAGTAAAGATAGCCCTAAAGCATTAGCCTCATCAAGAGACATTCCCTTCTCTAAAGTTGGTGCGAGGGTGATATTTTCCAAAACCGTTAAATTTGGGAAAACATTAAAGTGTTGGAACACCATCCCAATTTCTTGACGAAGCTTATCTAAATTTTTATGATCGGGTTGTAATTCAACACCGTCAAAGATTATACTTCCAGAACATGGTGTTTCAAGTAAGTTCAAACAGCGTAACAGTGTCGATTTTCCAGACCCTGAAGGGCCAATAATTGAAACGACTTCACCTTGGGTGATGGTCTCATTAATTCCTTGAAGAACGGATAAATCGCCATATGCCTTATGTAAGTTTTTGATTTCAAGTAGCGGTTTAGTCATTGAGAGCCACCTTTCTTTCAAATGCGGAAATAAGTTTTGATGTTGAGAATGTCATCATAAAGTAAATAACACCAACAATCATTAAAGAAGGAAGTTTTAAGTGCGTTGCACTTGAAACGATCGACTCCGAAGTCATCAGGTTATTAACAAAAAATACCGATGCAAGAGATGTTTCTTTAATCATTGTAATAAATTCATTCCCTAAAGCAGGTAAGATGTTCTTAATCGCTTGGGGGAAAATAATTTTCTTCATCATATTGGCGTTTGAGATACCAAGACTTTTCGCAGCCTCAAATTGTCCTTTATCAACAGCTTGAATTCCTGCACGGAATATTTCCGCAACATAGGCGCTTGAATTAATTATGAGGGCAACCATAATCCATCCCACATCGGGTACTGAGGATGAAATGTACTCAGATCCTAAAAAATAAAATAAACTCAGTTGAAGTAAAAGGGGCGTTCCACGAATGACTTCAATATAAACATTAATAATTGCTTTTAAGGGTTTAAATTTTGACATTTTCCCCATGGCAAGAAATGCACCAAGTAGAGTGCTGATGAGAACAACTACAACAGAAATGGTTAATGTACCCCAAGCTCCCTTGAGGTACACATGTCCATAGCGATTAATGAGCTTTAATATATCCTGAAACATTTTAGTCTATCGCTCCTAATTGTTCTGCAATGCTTGTAGCGTCATCAAGCCATTGTTTATATAAATCAAGTTCTACGGCTTTCGCAATGGCTTTATTCACTTCATTCATAAGGTCTTCTTGACCTTTTTCTAAAATTACTTTTGTACCATTGTCATCGATTGTTGCGAATTTAACTTTACTTACAACGAGATTTTTATTATTGAGGGTAAAACCTTCGCCTGATGCACATGATGCGGCAATGGCATCAACTTTCCCAACATTTAATTGAAGAACAGCATCATCTAAAGTATTCACAAGCTGCATTGTTGCTTCAGGAAGCTCCGTTTCGACATATGTTTGAGGTAATGATCCGTTTTGAACGGCTACCTTTGCTGTTTTAAGATCATCGATTGTATTTAGGGTTGCTTCTTTTTCTTTGGTAACAAGGAACCCTTGGCATGTGGACTCTGTTGTATCATATGTTTCACTGAAATCAACTTGTTCGGCACGTTCGTCATTGTAAGTGAATCCTGCAATACCCATATCAAATTTTCCAAGCGATACGGCGGAGGCAATATCGCCAAAACTCATCGCTTTAATAACCAGATCAACACCAATTTCATTGGCAATAAATTTTGCGAGTTCAATATCTGCTCCAACATATTGATCTTGACCAGATTTTGTTGCATCGATGAACTCATACGGTGCGTAGTCAGGTGATGTTACTAAAACAATCTCACCTTTTGCCTTGATGGCTTCGAGTTTACTTACGGTTGAATCCTTTTTACCACAACCGGTTAATACTAATAATGTAATACTTGCTACGATAAATAATTTTTTCATTTTGTTTCTCTCCTTGTGATGTTCGCTTTAAGTTTGGTTTGTGCGCTTTGCGAAGTCACGTCGTCGTTTGATTCCCATAAAAATTCTCCTCACTCTTATTTGAATCTAGGAACAAAAAAAACGTCCCTAGATAGTTATATCTAGAGACGTGTTAAACGCGGTACCACTCTAATTGCCATATGTTTTTCATATGACCTCTCTCCTGTAACGCTAGGTTTGCGGTTTATCCTACTCTTTGTTCAGATAAACATCTCCCAAGTGCGGTTCAACATAATTCATCCATTAGGCTTCCACCATCCCTAATTCGCTATCGATATCCGAATGTCTACTCTCTTGTTCTGCGATTTAAGTGAAATAATATCGTACAATCAAATCTTTGTCAATACTTTTATTTATCGTTGTAAGGGAATTGATCTTTCTTAATTGGATGGTTTTTTGCCCAAGTCCTATGTTCTACTGAACAAATAACATCATCACCTAATGTGCGTAAGCGGTCTAATATTTTTTCGTTTTTGATTTGAAGGCCATCAAAATCACAATCTTCAATAAAGACATACTTCTGAACAATCCGTGCACCCATGTAAGATAAAATCGGCTTGAGCTGTTGTTCAGCCATTAAAAAATACTTTGGTGATCCTGCAGTTACAACAATACCTGCACTTTTATCAACCAACGCATGCATTGGTAGTAAATCAAAAATATTTTTAAGGGCTCCAGGAATAGAGGTTTGATACGTTGGCGTTCCAACAATGAGTGCATCGGCCTCCAAAATTGCATTAATAACATATTGGGTATCGGAATTATATTGATTAACGGGGCGTCCATCACTAAATTGGAGATCATAATCTCCGATATTAATAATCTCCGTGTCAATAGTATGATTGTGTTTGGTTATCTCTTGGATAACATAGTCCAAAGCGACACGTGTCTTGCGGCCTGCTACTGAACCTGTGATTGCGATTATTTTCATGATGACACTCCATTTCTAAAAATTGTATCGCTTTCATTATAGAGTTACATGCTGCAAAATGAAAGGAATTCGCATGACTTTATGACAATAACATAAGTTTCGATTACAATTCAATTTCATTATAATAAGAATGTGTTAAAATTTTGATGATAAGGAGGTAGCATATGAAAAAACTCATCGTTCCAGCAATTCTTGCTGCGGCAGGCTATGGTCTGTATAAATATATAAATGAACCGACAACGAGAAATCGATTTCTAAAACCCGTTATGGTACCGACTCTTGGGCGTGATAAAGATATTTTCGTAGGGGAGAAACACTTATATTCGTTTTATATTAGTGAAGGTGATTTTACCCGTATTCTTAAAGAACACATTCGAATTAAACAAGCAGGTTTTGATTTAAATATCAATGAATCTTATACAAATATGCGTTTTGAGGAAATGATTTTACCTCGAATGGATACAAACAGTAATGATACGATTCAAGCAGATATTATTGCAAATTACAGAGAAAATGGCAGTTTAAAAGTAGGGGTAATTAAAGAGATAAATATTGGTCCGGATACGGATGTAAGAGAACGAAGAATTACGCGTAAAGACTTAGAAATGTTTGCGGATCGTTATCAACAACAAGATATTCCTGGCGTGATTACAGTTCGCTTCCATCTAAAAGAGGCCGATGCGTTTAAGGAGTCCCTAGATGTTGTCATTCTAAAAGATCGTACATTATTTATTTTTGAACCGGGTAAAGAACATGAAGACAGTGGTCAAATTGGGATTCATACATGGTTTGGATCTCGAGATCATGAAGCAACGTATACCTATGAAATGGCCTATCATTTTGGTGATTTCAAATAAAAGTCCACGCGATGTGGACTTTTTTCTTTATGGCTTTCGAATCAATTCTTTTTGAGGAACTGTATTTTCGGTTGCGAATATAAGATTGTAAGGTGTATCTTGATTTACATTAAAAATTAGAGTTGCTTGGTTGTTTCGTGCATTGAGGTCCATTCGTTCGTGATTGTTATTTAAAACAAGACGGGGTGGAAGGTAGGTCGTTGCATCTTCAGAGACAAGTGTAAAGGCATTTCTGAAATCAATAATTGGGTCGTCACTTTGTAAATCAAGTGTTACGGAGATGATCGCAAACTCTTGGTTTTTTTCAGTTCGTTCAATATCGCCATCCGGTTTTTTATAGTTCTCACTGAATTCAATGGAATCGACATTAAACGGAATCAAGCGCAATGTTTTTCCCTGTGTATTTGGATAAATACTTTGATTAAAAATCTTAAAAAATTGTGCATAAGGTGCTTCAAGCTCGTTATTGATATCGAATCGTGCATAATTCCGATAGGTTATTCGGTTAATCGGTGTAAAGCGTTTAAACTTAAGGTGAATCTTATAGAGATCAAAACGATGGTCTTCAATGAATGAATCAAATGCTTGGTTTGGATCTTCAAAAATTAATTCAGAATGTTCATCAAAGCACAATGCATATTCAGGCTTTGCATCTAAGAACCCACCGGGATCGGTAAATGTTAAAGATGGCTGTTGACACTGCGTTTTCGGTTCAATTGAACGAGGCCAATTTTCTAAATAAAAGGTTATGACGATGCATAGACACGCGATCAGGACGTATCCTCCCATGATTGTTAGGTTAAACCGGTGTGGACGTGTTGCATAGGTGGGTTGATTAAAGCGTCTTGGTTTTGTTCGCTTTTTAAAGCGAATTCGTTTTGATAGGAAATAAACTGGAAAGCCCAAGATTGTTAGGAGTACAAAAAGCGGTAATGTATAGTTAAAAAAGAATTTCATATGTGTTCCCCCTTATATTCTTATTATAGTTGGATTGTTCTTAGAATGTGTGTGAGTGTGGTAAAAAAGCAAAAAAACACAAATCTTAAAGATTTGTGTTGAGATAATGGGTTGCGAGTGTTTCAAGGTGGTCGAGTGTTTCATCGAGGTCATCAAAGGTGGTGATCGGATTAATTGTACACATTCTTAATACGGTGTGTCCTTTGAGTTCGGTTGTAAAGATACCTGCAAATTCATCGGCAACAATTTGCTTTGCGAGATAGGTATTGAGTGAATCCAACGCTTCGTCCGTTAAATCAGGATGGATGTAACGAAAATTAATAATCGAAAACTGAGCAGGTGAGATCATTTCCCAATGATTGTATTTTAGAATTCGTTCTTGAACGTAATTCGCAAGTTCTTGGCCATGATCAATGCGACGAGAATATTCTTCAATTCCAATAGTTTGCAGTGAAAGCCATAATTTTAGTGCGCGAGTCGGTCGTGTAAGCTCAATTCCCATCGAGCCAAAATTTGTTACACGGTCACCATCAATATCTTTTAAATATTCAGGGCTGGCATCGAAACTGTTGAGAAGATCTTGTTTATCTTTCACAAGAATCATGGCACAACTATAAGTTTGATAGAGTAATTTATGGGCATCCCAGCTAACACTATCTGCTTTATGAATTCCCTTAAGGCGGTGTACTTGACTGGTTGAAAGAAGGAAAGACGCTCCATACGCGCCATCAACATGCATCCAAAGAGAATACTTCTTACATAAATCACCGATATCATCTAAGGGATCTACGGTTCCAGTATTGGTCGTTCCTGCAGTTGCAACTACGCAACAAGGAACCAATCCTTGGTTTAAGTCCTCTAAAATTGTTCGTTCAAGAATGTCCGTTTTAATTTGAAAGGCTTCATCGGTATCAATAAAACGGAATTGACGGCTCGTAAATCCAATAATTTTTAAGCCCTTTTCCACAGAGTGGTGTGTTTGATCAGAAAGATAAATGACCCCCAAGTGTCGGTTATCTTCATTCAATACTTTATCCCTTGCTGCAATAAGTCCCGTTAGGTTTGCCATAGAACCACCTGAAACAAACAACCCGCCAGCATGTTCATCATAGCCGATTTGTTTGGTGAGCCAACAAATGGTGTTTTCTTCGATCGTACTTGCGGCAGAACTATTAACCCAATTACTTGCATGCACATTATAAGCGCTCGACATTAAATCACCCAAAACAGAAACCTTTGTAGCCGGTCCGGGGATAAATCCAAAATGACGTGGGTGAGCACTGCGTAAACTATAGGGATAAATATCCGTCATCAATTGAGATACAACGGAATTGAGGTCGCGTCCTTGTTGCGGCATATCTTGATTTTTAAGACGATCTAAAACGTCTTCCGGTGCGATTGTACAGACAGGTCCGGTACCTGGATTTGTTTCACCTTGATAAAAAGTTTTAATAAATTCAATCATCATAGCTTCAATTGAAGCATCTTCATCGAGTTCATATCGTTTCATTTACATACCTCCATTAACTTGACTTCGTGTTAATGAAAATATACCATAACTTATAGAATAAGATAATTTAATAGATTTTATAAAACGGATAAAAAAAATTAATGTGAGAGCGTATGAATCTGAGACATTTTCAAACATTTGTGAAGGTTGTGGAGAAAGAAAGTTTTAGTAAGGCAGCGGATGCCTTAGGTTATACTCAAGCGGCCGTGACCGTTCAAATCCAACAACTTGAAGAAGAACTTCAAACAAAACTCTTTGACCGCATGAATCGTAAAATTCACCTCACGGAAGAAGGCGAGGCATTTATATTTTATGCGAACGAAGTTTTAAGAACCGTTGAGGAAGCGCGTATCTTTAATCAATCGATCAAAAAAGAACACGGTACCATTCGCGTCGGAACGGTCGGATCGTTGGGGTCGAGCATTTTTCCAGACCTTATCTATAATTTTCACAAGGAACATCCCAACGTGGAAATTAAAGTGATCATCGGAAAAACAGAAGAACTGCTGGGTATGGTACGGCGAAACGAAATCGACATCCTTTTCACACTTGATTATCAACTTTATGGTGCAGATATGGTAAAAGTATTTGAAAAGGAAGAAACCATTCTGTTTGTAAGTGCGGATGAGACGGTAAGCAGTACAAAAATCTATAACCTTGAAGAATTTTCGGATGCACCATTTTTACTGACCGAACAAGGTGAGGCGTATCGCTATGAACTTGAGCGCAATCTTGCGAAGCGACGCGTGAACTTAAATGCGATTTTAGAGGTTGGAGATACAGAAATTATCATCGCTGTCTTGAAAAAAGGACTTGGGTTATCGTTTCTTCCTGAATTTTCAGTAAAAGAAGAACTCGAACAACGCGTATTAAAAACGGTGAATGTTGATATTCCTACGGTTTCGATGTACGCTCAAGTCCTTTATCACGAAAAAAAATTCCTGACGACCCACATGAAGTCATTTATCCAGGAAATTGAACAAACCTATATTCGTCGAAAATAAAAAAACCCACTCTAAAGAGTGGGTGTAATTTCAATATGGGGCGACCGACGGGACTCGAACCCGCGCATGCCGGAACCACAATCCGGTGTGTTAACCGACTTCACCACGATCGCCATATCCTCGTCAATTATAACCATAAAAATTAATCTTGTAAAGAGTAGAAAGACCTAAAAATTAAGAATTCAAAGGGGATGAACAAAACGTGATTGTTGGTCATCATATTTTAAGGTTTCTTGAATTCAAATCACCAAAATGATACTATTTTAAAACTAAATTTCGAATTCTAGATGAAAATTCATCAAATTAACAAACTATCTTGCTATTTTCATTAAATGAAAATGACTTTGGAGAACTATCCTTATAGAATGTATGTGTACGTGCTAAAGAGCATAAAGGAGTACGTTCATATCGAGGAGTTTGTACAATTCACGGTTGATATAATTGAGTGTTTTAACAAGACGAAAGAACAAATAAAAACCCACTTAAAGTGGGTGTTATTTCAATATGGGGCGACCGACGGGACTCGAACCCGCGCATGCCGGAACCACAATCCGGTGTGTTAACCGACTTCACCACGATCGCCATTGCTAGACCATTATAGCGTTTAAAAAAACGTTTGTAAAGGCGCTCACCAAAAAATAGTGAATTATATAAGAAATATGATATAGTAATCATACTAATGGAGGACATTTATGATGAAAATTGCTGTTATCACAGACTCATCGGCAGGTGTTTCAAAGCAAGAAGCAATTGATCATGAGATTATCGTAGCACGTATGCCTTTAACAATCGATGGAAAAGCATATATGGAAGAAGAAGGGATCTCTCGTGAACAATTGATTCAAGCCATGAAAAACGGATCATCTGTTTCAACATCACAACCACCTTTAGGTAGGTTGATTGAATTGTTTGATGACGTTTTAAAAACATATGACCATATAATCTTTTTACCGATTTCAAGTAAACTTAGCGGGACGTATCAAACGGCATGCGGACTGGCTCAAGATTATGATGGACGCGTAACGGTTATTGATTCAAAATTTGTCAGTTGCCCATTGTTTTTATTAAGTCTTGAAGTTAAGGAAATGATAAGGCGGGGTATGGAACCGGATGCTATAAGGACGCTCATCGAAGATGAAGCGGATATGTATGCATCACTCATACCTGAGAATATTATCTACCTTAAGCGTGGAGGTCGTATTACGCCAGCAGCTGCAGCCATTGCGAATTTACTCAAAATCGTACCTGTATTAAAGGTTTCAAATGGTGAAATTGATTTGGCTGAAAAAGTAAGGACCTACAAAAAAGCAGTCCGCGTTGGTTTTGATCACACTGTGGTAGATCGGAATAAAGATGATTATGAATGGATTGTTTTAGACGGCGGTTGTGAAGAAAAAATCTACAATGCTGTTGTGAAAGATTTAGAAAAACATTTTGGGGTTGAGGTCATAAAACGTCCTTTATATCCTATTGTACTTGCTCATACTGGACCTGGCAGCATTGCGATTGCTTGGCGAAAAAAACTTATTAAAGATAAAATATAGAGAAGGAGCTTTAATATGAATAAAATTGAAACAAAACTTGTTGGACACATCGAAGATATTATTCTTGATGCGTTTGGTATTGAAAAAGAAGATGGACTTGTAATGTTAGAAATCCCTAATAATCCAGAAATGGGAGATTACTCAACAAACATCGCAATGCGTCTTACAAAACGTGTTGGTAAAAATCCACGTGAAATTGCTAGCGTTATTGTGGAGAAATTAGAAAATAATGAGATGGTTGACTCCATTAGTGTTGCGGGACCTGGATTTATTAACTTTGTTATGAAACCAGCAGTTTTAGGTAGCGTTATTAATGATGTTATTGAGGCTGGTAAAGATTATGGTCGTTCCAATGCAGGGGAAGGAATCCGTTTACTCAATGAATATGTATCGGCGAACCCTACTGGACAACTTCATGTTGGTCACGCACGTGGAGCCGCATGGGGTGATTCACTTTCACGTATTATGTCCTTTGCAGGATATGACGTACTTCGTGAGTATTATATTAATGACCTTGGTAATCAAATTTTGATGTTAAGTCATTCACTTTATGCACGTTATAAACAAGCATTTGGTATCGAAGCAGCATTGCCTGAAGATGGATATCATGGACCCGATATTGTGGAAATCGCAAATGATGTGAAAGATGCTGAAGGTGACAAATGGTTAGATGCACCGGAAGAAGAATGGGTACCTTATTTTAAAGAACTTGGAATTAAATTAGAATTAGAGCGCATTAAAGAAGATTTAAATACTTTTGGAGTTGAAATGGATTCATGGGTTAGTGAAAAATGGCTCTATGATGATGGACGTGTAGAGGAATCCTTAGAAGCACTTAAAGCAAAAGGTGTAACGTTTGAAGAAGATGGCGCACTATGGCTTCGTTCAACAGATTTTGGGGATGATAAAGACCGTGTCCTTATTAAGAGTGATGGATCTTATACCTATCTCGTACCTGATATCGCAAACCACATTTATAAACTCGAACGTGGTTATACACATTTACTAAACCTATGGGGTGGCGATCACCATGGTTATATTGTACGTATGCAAGCTGCACTTGAAGCGCTCGGCCATCCAAATGTTCTGGATGTTGATATTATTCAAATGGTTCGTCTTGTGGACGAAGGTGTTGAAGTTAAAATGTCAAAACGTACAGGGAATGCACTGGGTCTTGTTGAACTGGTTGATGATATTGGTGTTGATGCAACACGTTACTTCTTTGTAAGCCGTGCTTTAGCAACGCCACTTGATTTTGACCTTGGTCTAGCACGTAAAAAATCAAACGATAACCCAGTATTCTATGTTCAATATGCACATGCTCGTATTTGTTCAATTTTACGTCAAGCAGGAGAAGTTCCTCATGTTGATGTCATTGATCAACTTACAAATCCTAAAGAAATTGCCTTATTAAAAGAAATTAATGAGTTTAGTTCTGTTGTTGCAGATGCTGCGAAAAGACGTGAAGTTCATAAGATTGCAAATTATGTTCAAGATCTTGCATCATCCTTCCATAGTTTCTATGGTGAAGTAAAAGTTATGGATCCAAGTAACCCGGAACTACAAGCACAACGTCTAAATTTACTTGTAGCGGTAAAAATTACCCTAAGTAATGCCTTGAACTTAATCGGTGTTAATGCACCAGAACAAATGTAATTCTTGTACATTTTGTTGTTCTATTGTATTATTTAAGTGTTACAGGGGGTGATGGTATGTCACTAAAAAATAGTTCCGTAGCCATTTACCGACAAATCATTGAGTATCTTGAATTAGAAATTGCCTCGGGTCGACTTAATGCAGGGGATCGCATTGAGTCAATCCGGGCACTTGCTTTATTTTTTAAAGTAAATCCGAATACAGTTCAAAAAGCACTCAATGAGCTCGAGCGTGATGGTTTGATTGAAACAGATCGCACAAATGGTAAATTTGTTACAGATAAACAAGAAATAATTAAGAAGTTAAGAAGTGAATTGGGACGTCGTTACAGTGTTGTATTTGTTGAGAAAACGAAAACACTTGGTCTTGACCTTGAAGAAACAATAAGCCTTCTTAAAAATGAATGGGAGGTTGGGAAACATGAATAACGAAAATGGTTTGGTCATTTCACATTTAAATAAGCATTATGGAAAAAATCAAGTGCTTAAGAATATTAATTTAAATTTGGAATCTGGAAAAATAGTGGGTCTTTGTGGTCCAAATGGAGCAGGAAAGACAACCTTAATTAAGACGATTGTTGGTCTTCTTCGTGATTATCACGGAGATATTCAGGTATGTGGAAATCCAGTTGGTCCTGATTCGAAAGCTATTGTTTCATATCTTCCTGATGTGGAATACTTAGCACCCAATCTTACAGGACTCAAAGCAGCAAGACTCTATAGTGATATGTATGCTGATTTTGATATGGGTGTTTTAGAAGACTTATTCCTTAAGATGAAATTAGATGGAAGCATGCCTGTTTCAAAGATGTCTAAAGGGATGCGTGAAAAGTTCCAACTTGCTTTATGTTTATCGCGTAAAGCACGTATCTATATATTTGATGAGCCGATTGCAGGTGTTGATCCTGCATCACGCGATTCGATTATCGAAACAATTTTAAGCAATTATACTCAAGATGCACTACTTATCATTTCAACACATCTCATTCAAGATATTGAAGGTGTCTTGGACGAAGTCGTCTTCATTAAAGATGGTGCGATTCTCATGCACGAAAATTGTGATGATTTACGTGAAGCACGTGGACAAACAATTGATGAAATCTTTAGGGAGGAATTCAAATGGTAGGAAAACTATTTAAAAATGATTTGGTAGATTCTTATAAAGCGTATGCACCCGTTGTAGGGATGATGATTGCAGGATGTGTTCTTACAATCTTGATGATTCAATTAGCGATTAATGATCGATTTGGAATCTTTGGAACCTTTATTGCGTTAGCGTTGTTTGCACTCGTAGTTATTGTGACAGTGATGTCCGTGCGAGCAAATATCTATGTACTTTATACAAGCATCTATCATAAAAACGGATATCGACTCTTTACGTTACCGGTTAAGACTTGGCAAATTCTTGTATCAAAATTATTAGTGGCGTTCTTTTGGTCAGTGATTATGGGTTTACTCCTAATTCTATCCCTGTTCATCATTACTTTCACAACAACAGGAAGTCTTGCAATCTATGGCCAAGCAATGCAGGAATTATCCCAATACTTTGCACAGTATTTTGAATCGAGTGTCGCATTTTTTGCGGTTATTGATAACCTGTTAAACTTTGCGCTCAGTTCGCTTGTCATTCTCTTTGCAGGTGCTGTGGCACATTCAAGCTATTTCCAAAATAATCGTGGATTAGTTGCTGTGGGGATTGCAGTTTTAATCGCTATTGTTCTCGGACAAATTGGTGCGTATGTTGATACTTCGTTTGGAAGTGTTTTATTACGCTATGATTCTTATGCATTCTTACAAGGTGGAAGTATTCCAGTTGGTGAGTTTGCGCTTGTGGTCTTATATCAAATTCTTGTCTGTGGGTTCTTGACCTTTGGAACACTTTGGTTTTGGAACCATAAGTTAGAAGTTATGTAGCAAATTTAAAAACCTGATAAACAATCAGGTTTTTTTTTGCAAAACATGTGATAATGCGTGAACTTTTGTGATTTATTGACTTTGCAAAGGTTTCGCATTATTGTAATCAAGGTAAAGGAATGTGTAATTATGGAAAAAAATAATAAATTATTACTGATTCTTGTTTTTGTACTGTCGTTAGGGACGCTCAGTGTGGGTGGCTTTTTTGCAATCCAAGCATGGCAGACCTACCAGACAACCCTTACTAAAGCAACGATATCAAACCACAGTCAATACAGTCTTCGAAATAATGCAACGGCATATCAAAAAGAACTTAATGAAGAACTTGCTTCTGTTGAATCAGGTTCGGATGCGGTAATTTCTGAACTCATTTCGAAAAACTTTATTGCTGATTTTTATACGTGGACAAATAAAGTTCGAATGAATGACGTTGGTGGCATTCAATTTCTACATCCGGATATTAAAGTCTGGGTATATGATCAAGCGCTTGATCGCTTCTATAATGATATGCGTGTTTATATTGAACGAGAACAAGTTGAGGATACGCTAGAGGTAACGGGAATCGAGGTTACTTCGAAGAAAACAAAGTTCTTGCTTCATGACCATGAAGTACCCGCATATCAAGTCAATGCGACATGGACATACAAAGATTCAACCGTGCTTGATACAAAAAATTATCAACATGCGGCACAGATTATGGTCGTTAAGGTAGACGACACCTATTCAATTGTGGAGGTATCAAATGGAACTCAAACTTCAACCGAAACAAACCCAGCGTAAAGAAAATCGTGTTGTGGGGACGTTATTGCTTATTCTCTCAAACATTCTACCACTGGGGCTTATTGTCTTCTTAGGAAGATTTGCATCCATTCATGGACGTTACTTTGCAATCGGTACACTAAGTGTTATGGTATTTATTCTTCTTCTTAATATTCTCTATATACTTGGTTATTTAAAATCAAATAAACTTTTTAGATACGTATTTCTAATATTGTCTGTTGTATGGCTTTTGGTTGGATCGGTTGGTTCGTTTTATGCAATTAAAACCAATGCCATCACCAACGCCATTCTTAATAAAGACGAAGTTCGTGAATTTAGTGTTGTGAGTTTTAGTGGGGATGACGTGCTTGAGGGTAAAACAGTAGCGTATGCACCCATGAATGAACCCGAAGTTGAAACATCGATTAAGAAAAAAATCGCGGATAAAGCGGATAATGTTGTTTTTGAGAAATATGATAATTATCGTGACTTGTTATCAGCGGTAAGTGCGAAGAAGATTGATGTTGCGGTATTACCCCTTAATTACCACACATTAACTCAAGAAATTCCAGATGGGTCAAATCCTTTTGTGGAATCAAAAGAATTATTTACGTTTTCCACATCCCTTACAAAACAATCCAACACTGAAGTGGATGTTATTAAAGAGCCATTTACAATGCTTATGTTGGGATTAAATGATGATCTTGCAGATTCAATTATTCTTGCATCCTTTAACCCCGAAACGCTTAAAGTTACGATGACAAGTATTGCACGGGATTCGTATGTTCCAATCGCTTGTTATCCAAACGAATCTTACGATAAAATAAATCATTCTCATGGGATTAGTTCACAATGTATGGTAGATACAATTGAAAACTATCTGGGTGTTAAGGTTGATTTTGTGTTTGAAACGGATTTTTATGCACTTGAAAATATGGTAGATGCGATTGGTGGCTTAGAAATTGAAAGTCCGACAACATTTGCGGGTTCATTTCCACTTGAAAAACAATACGATGACGATGGTGAGCCCATTATGGAAGGTGTTACCATTCCAGAAGGGAAAAACCTTCTGAACGGTAAACAAGTTGTCACCTTTGCACGAGAACGTCGTATTGAAAACATGGCAAATGGTGATTTTGACCGCCAAGTCAATCAACAGTATGTTATTAAAGAAATGGCAAATAAAATTCTTGCGACACGAAATCCGAATACGATCTTAAATGTTTTGGATTCGGCGAAGAAAAATATTACCATGACGCTTCCACTTGAAACCATTTCCAAACTCATGGGATATGCATTGCAAAGTATTGATCGTTCTCCGGTAGACCCCATGTCAACATTTAGAGTTGTGCAAACTCAGATTGCGGGTGAAGGAACGATTATTAATGGTGTGTGGTATGCGAAGCCTTTTGAAAATCAGTATTTACAAGCAAAGAAAGTCATTTTGGATAATCTAAAATCAGATGCAGACTTACGAAATGAATACGACTTTACGTTTACCTATGGTAAACCTTATCAAACAGATCTTATTTCTTCGGAAAATTCAGAAGATACCGGTCCGCTTTTGACGGTGCTTAAACCAAGTGAGCGCAGTGCACAAGCCGTTGATGTCTTAGATTTTAATGGCCTCTCTCAATCAGAAATTCAATCGTGGGCGGATAAAAACCATGTTTCAGTTACCTTTGATGTAATCAAACCGGACTCCCCAGAGTTCAAGCATGATTACATTAACAATCAAGTGCTCGAACAAGATGTTAAGCCCGGATTTTATAACGAAGGTGTAAATGCAATCCACATTAAAATCGTGAATAAGTAAAAAAAGAAAACAACCACTTCAGGTTGTTTTCAAATTCTAATCTAAGATTGAACACATCTTAGTCAATTACAGCTTGCATGTAGACATCATGATTAAGTGTATACGTTGTGAGGACACGATCATCCAGATATCCATACGTGTTTGGATGATTTTCTTTAGGAAGTGCAATGGATCCAGGATTATATATTGTTGTATGGTCTATTTTTTTCAAAAAAGGCACGTGTGTGTGTCCAGAAATAAAGAGGTCTACGCCGCGTCGTGGTCCCTCAATATCGGGTTCAAAAAGGTGACCGTGTGTCACCATAATGGTAAGATTATTCCATTCTGTCACCGTATAGTCTTGCATTATTGAGAATTGACATAACATTTGATCCACTTCACTGTCACAGTTTCCGCGCACTGCGATAATGGGGCATGTGAGTTGGTTCAATCGATCGGAAACAGCTTTCGGATTGTAATCCGCAAGAATTGGATTTCGAGGTCCATGATACATGAGGTCCCCTACCAGTAAAATGCGATCATAAGGTAAGGGTGTGTTGAGAACATCATTTAAACGGTCGATGCTACCGTGTATATCAGAAATAATTAAAGTTTTCATGCTTTCCTCCAGTCATATGTAATGAAATTATACCATCAAACATATTAAAATATGGGATTTTCCAATCGTTAATTGATAATTATGAGCGAACATTTTATGATAGAATAAATAGAGGATGTGAAAATATGAAGCAACACAGTAAAGGTCTTACCATTTTTATTTTAATTCTTTCACTTACAACTTTGAGTGTAGGTGGTTTTTTTGCGTACCGAGCATACCAATCAAAAACAAGTATTGATGGGGGTACTACAAGCGAGAATAGTTTCTATTCGCTGCGTAAAAATGCAACTGAGTATCAAAAAGAACTCTATAAGGAACTTACCTCGAAACTGAAAGAAGATCCAAGAGATGATAAAGTGATTTCAGAGCTTATCGCTCAAAACTTTGTTGCGGATTTTTATACATGGACCAATAAGTTGCGCTTTAATGATGTAGGAGGCATGCAGTATATTCATAAAGACCTTGACTGGGTTTATGGTCAGGCACTGGATACATTCTATAACGATATGCGTTACTATAAAGAAAAAGGGAAATTAGACAAAACACTTGAAGTTGCTTCATCGACCGCAAGTGCCAAAAAAGACACGTTAGTTCTAATTGAGCAAGAAGATGAATTGGTGACACAAGAAGATGGGACGGTCAATACCGTAACAAACGATGTTGAACGTTCAATTCCTGTATATCGTGTTGCGATAACATGGAAATATAAAGACTCGGATGTTTTAAATGTCTCGGAGTTTCAACAGAAAGCAGATATTTATGTAACGAAAGATGACGATGGATTGTATTCAATCATGGAGGTAGACGATGGGCAAGTCAAAGAAGCAGCAAACTAAAACAAAACAACGTAGACCCTCATTCATTCATCGACCAATATTTGGATTGCTTCTAACAGTAGTCGTGAATATAATCTATATTGCATTATTATTTGTCATTGGACGATACGTTAATTTACACAGCAAGTACTTTATGCTCGGAATCACAATTATCGTATTGCTTGTTTTAATTCTTAATTTATTTTTCCTTTTAGGGTATGCGAAACGAATTCGTTTTTTCCGAAAAGCAGTTGCAGTATTTGGAATGTTTATGTTGATTGTTGGATCGGTAGGGTCCTATTACACATTTAAAACCAATGCAATCGCGAATCAAATGATTAATGAATCCGGTCAGGAAAATAAAGAGTTTTCAGTAATTAGTTTTAAGGAAGGTGCGAAAAAAGAAGATCTTGATCACAGCACGCTGGGTTATGTTGAAACAACGCAAGAATTTGAAGATGCGGTAAAGAAAAATGTCGCTAAAGAATCAAGAACGGTTGAGTATGTCAAGTTTAAATCCTATGACGATCTTCTTATAGCGAGTTTAAATGATAAAATTCAATTCGCAGTGGTACCGAAAAACTTTAGTTCGCTTTCAAAACGACTTGAAACGGAAGAACGAAATCCAATTGAGTTTTCAAAAGCAATGTTCTCGTTCAGTATAAAAAGCAAAGAAACGGTGAATGATAAAGATGTGTTAAAGGAACCCTTTACGATGTTAATGATTGGGGTTAATGAAGAACTCGCTGATTCCATTATCCTAACCTCTTTTAATCCTGAAACACTTAAAATCACCATGACAAGCATTCCACGTGATTCTTATCTACCGATTGCTTGTCAGAATAATTATCCCGATAAAATTACCCATGCACGTGCATTTAGCCGTCAATGTCTCATTGATTCGGTTCAAGATTTTATGGGCGTGAATATTGATTTCTACTTTGAAACAGATTTCTATGCGCTTGTGAAAATAGTCGACACATTAGGCGGACTTGAACTAGAGTCACCGATTGCATTTGGGGGATCATTGCCTAAAGAAGAAGATCCATCAGAATTCCATGAAATTTGGATTCCAGCTGGAAAACAAAAAATGGATGGAAAGCAAGTGATTACCTTTGCTCGTGAACGTTATGCCTTTACCGGTGGTGATTATGTTCGTCAAATGAATCAACAATATGTTATTAAAGAACTCGCAAATCAAATTTTAAGTACACGTAATGTGAATACACTTGTGAATGTATTGGATGCCGCAAAGGATAATATTCAAATGAATATATCCATAAACGATATTACATCGCTTATGGGATACGCATTACAAAATATCGAGAAATCACCGGTATCTCCGTATAATACCTTTAGAATTGTATCGACCCAACTTCAAGGTGAAGGGGAAATTATTGA
Organism: Erysipelothrix sp. strain 2 (EsS2-7-Brazil); assembly: GCF_016617655.1. Lineage (NCBI taxonomy): Bacteria > Bacillati > Bacillota > Erysipelotrichia > Erysipelotrichales > Erysipelotrichaceae > Erysipelothrix > Erysipelothrix sp. strain 2 (EsS2-7-Brazil). The sequence continues at coordinate 45,022 of NZ_SCFT01000004.1, read as the reverse complement.
TGATGGCTACAGTGGAAAATATGTTTCCCATCCATATATGCGCGATGTCCAAGTAGCGCGTGATGTCATTAGCGATAACTTGAAACACGACGCGGATCATCTAGATGTTAAGACATTTAGTTTCAAACAATCAAAACCGTATCGTTCAGCGCTTTTTAATCCAAGTCAAAATGTGGAAGGGCTCTACTATCCAGGTGATGTCGTACCGAAACGTCTTGAAGATACAGACAAAGATAAAGAAACAGAGCGTTCAAATGTTGTACCTGATCTAACATCAATGTCACGCAGTGAGATTAAACGTTGGGCTCAAAATAATGGCGTGACGGTCGTTTTCAATGAGATTGATCAAAATTCAGATTCTTATCAAGACTACTACAGTGATGGACAAATAATTTATCAAAGTGTAGAACCTGGAGATTATCACCAAAAACAAACATATATTGAACTTACAATAGTCGTGAAATCAGAGGTTGAAGAACCCAAAGGTGTTACAATTCCTGATTTTATTGGAGATACGGTAGCCGATGCAATCGCATGGGCGAATGGAAATGGATTTACCATTGAAGCCATTCCATCCGGGGACACCACTGCGATCATCGAGTCGCAAAGTATTCGTCCAGGTCTTTACCAAGGCGAACATCGCAATATCGTTGTATCGGTTCGAATAGAATCGGAGAAACCCGAAAATCAGAATTCCAATGAATAAATTGGATGCACATGGGTAACACAAAATATAAAATATTCGCTATAATACTTAAGAATCGTGAGGCCTCTATGAAAATAGAGGCTTTCATTCTTGTATTATTAGGTCATCTGTACCATAATAAACATATGTGAATTGAGGTCGAAATCATGAAACACGTATTTATCATTAATCCAACTTCAGGCGTAGGACGTTATCGTGACGTCGAAGCATGGATAGACAATAACTTTAAAGACAAAGAAGACAACTATGAATTGCGTTATACAGAATATCCAGATCACGCACAAAAAATTGCGGAAGAATATCATGGGAATGATGTCGTTATTTACTCTGTAGGTGGTGATGGTACCGCACATGAAATTCTTAACGGTTTAGATTTAGACGTACAATTAGCAATTATACCTGTAGGTACCGGTAATGATTTTTGGCGGATGATCAACTATAACCATCCCCTTGAGAAAATACTTGAAGATACCATTAACGGGTCTGTACAACACATTGACATTGGCGAAGCCAACGGTCACCGCTTTTTAAATTGTATGAATATGGGTGTGGATTCAGAAGTTAATCGTGATGTAAATGCAGTGCGTAAAACATGGTTTCCTCGCAAATTGATTTATATCTATTATGCAATCTACGAACTTATTCGTAAAAAGCCCATCCAATGTATAGTTGAAGCGGATGGTACCCAAAGCGAACACAATGCCCTTCTCATTTCGGTTATGAATGGTCGTTGGTATGGAAATGGATTTCAAAGCGCACCTAAAGCCATTATTAATGATGGTGCACTCGATGTCTGTATCGTAGAAGATGTACCAGCAAGACGTCTTCCTAAATTGCTGCCAATGTATTATAAGGGAGAGCATTTGGATCTTGATGTCGTGACAAGCTTTAGAGCGAAAGAAATTAAGATACAATGCAATCAAACTGTAGCTTTAGGATGTGATGGTGAAGTCTTTGAATATTCAACCGTCCATGCACGTGTTCTAGATGGAAAACTTAAGTTACGTGTTCCAAATGCTCTGTGAGCATATTAAGGTACATATGAAATACTTGTGATATAATAACTAAGCAAATAGGAGGACACTATCAAATGAAAAATATAACAAAAAATGATTTTAATGAAGCCGTTAAAGATGGCGTAGTACTTATTGATTTTTATGCTAACTGGTGTGGACCATGTAAGATGATCGCTCCAATCTTGACAGAACTTTCAACAACAATGGCAGATGAAGCAACAATCTTAAAAGTTAATGTGGACGAAGAAGGCGAACTAGCACAACGTTTCGACGTTATGTCAATTCCTACTTTAATTCTCTTTAAAGATGGAAAACCTGTTGGACGCAAGACAGGATTTTTACCAAAACCTGAGCTTGAAAAATTTATTCGTTCAGCACAATAAACGCAATCTTAAACCAAAGAAAGACCAACACTCCGTTGGTCTTTTTATTTTTACATTTTTTCTATTAATTCGTTTGCATTTTAGAAACCATTATGTATAATTAGTTTGTGTTTATACTTACTAATATAAAAGTTTACCAACACTAAACAAGGGAGGAACTATGGAAATTGGAAAACGACTCAAACAGTTGCGCACAAAAAATGGTCTGACCTTAGAGGAACTCGCAAGCCGTAGTGAATTAACCAAAGGGTTTTTATCACAACTTGAAAACGACTTAACGTCCCCATCCATTGCAACACTTAACGATATCGTGGAGGCGCTGGGCACGAATTTGTCAGTCTTCTTTAAAGAAGAGTCTGCTGAGCAAGTTGTATTTACTGCAGATGATTATTTTATTGATGAACGCGATGATTCGACAATCCATTGGATTGTACCCAATGCGCAAAAAAACGAGATGGAACCCATCCTTTTAGAACTCGAGCCAGGTGGTGAATCCAATGAAATCTTACCGCATGAAGGGGAAGAATTTGGATATGTACTCCAAGGTAAGGTATCATTAAGGTATGGAGATGAAACAATAACGATTTCAAAAGGACAAACTTTTTACATAAAAGGAAATCGTAATCACGTCTTGGTTAATGAACATCAACAACGAGCACGTGTGATATGGGTGTGTACACCCCCTGTATTTTAAAGGAGGAAGAATATGGAAGCATTAATTCAATTTACAAATATTGTGAAGAGCTTTGAAGATCAACTTGTCTTAAAAGGGATCAACTTGGATATCTTTGAAAATGAGTTTGTGACGCTACTTGGCCCTTCTGGCTGTGGAAAAACAACACTTTTAAGAATCTTAGGTGGATTTTTAGAGCAAAGTTCTGGTGAAGTCTATTTCGAAGGCATTGAGATTTCGAAATTAGCTCCTTATAAACGTGAGATTAATACAGTCTTTCAACGGTATGCACTTTTTCCACACATGGATGTTTATGACAACATCGCATTTGGTCTTCGCATTAAGAAAACAAACGAAGATATTATTAAGCAAAAAGTTGATAAGATGTTGAATCTTGTAGGGTTAAACGGCTTTGAACACCGTCCTGTAACACTTTTATCAGGAGGACAACAACAACGTGTCGCGATTGCTCGAGCGCTTGTGAATGAACCAATGGTGCTTCTACTCGATGAACCTTTAGGGGCATTGGACTTAAAAATGCGTAAAGAAATGCAACGTGAACTTAAAGAAATCCAAGAAAATGTGGGTATTACTTTTGTTTATGTTACACATGACCAAGAAGAAGCGTTGACCATGTCAGATAAAATTGTCGTGATGAATGAAGGGGAAATCCAACAAATTGGAAAACCCATGGATATCTATAATGAACCTGAAAACCGTTTTGTCGCAACATTTATCGGAGATTCAAACATCATCGAAGGAACGATGATTGAAGATCGCCTTGTGGAATTTGATGGTGTTCAGTTTGAATGCGTTGATGCAGGTTTCTCAAATAATGAAGTGGTAGATATCGTAATCCGACCTGAAGACATTGATATTGTTGATGTGGAGCTTGGAAAATTAACGGGAGTTGTTGAGTCGATCCTATTTAAGGGTGTTCATTACGAAATTGTCGTTAAAACAGAGCATCGTGACTTTATCATTCATACAACGGATAATTCAGAAGAAGGCAAAGAAGTTGGCATCCATTTCTTCCCTGAAGACATCCATGTGATGTACACGATGGAGTCGTATTAATGAAGAAATATAGACCACTGGTTATTCCCTATGTAGTTTGGATGTCAGTATTTATTGTCGTGCCAATGCTCTTAATTGTATTTTATGCATTTACGACTGTAGGGAACCAAATGATTCCATTCCAGTTTAGTCTTATTAACTTTAAAAAATTCTTTGATCCCGTCTTCCTAAAAGTACTTCTTGATTCATTTAGAATTGCAGGGATAACAACCGTCATCTGTCTCTTAGTAGGATATCCTTTAGCTTATTTTATTTCACGGCGTTCAGAACGGATGCAAACACTCCTGATTCTCTTGGTAACCATTCCGATGTGGATCAATATGCTCGTTCGGACGTACGCTTGGATTAGTATTCTTTCAGACAAGGGGCTGATAAATAGTTTCCTTGCGTTGTTTGGGATTGCACCACTTAAAATGATGAATACAGATTTTGCGGTTATCCTAGGGATGGTTTATAATTTCCTGCCTTTTATGATTATGCAAATCTATAATGTTTTAGCGAAAATGGACGAGTCACTGATTGAGGCAAGTTATGACCTTGGAGCAAATCGTTTTGAAACTTTCCGTAAGATTGTCTTCCCCTTATCATTATCGGGGGTAATCTCCGGGATTACGCTGGTCTTCTTACCATCACTTTCGACCTTTGTCATTCCTCAATTCTTGGGTGGCGGAAGTTATGTTTTAATTGGTAACTTAATTGAAAATCAATTTATCAATATTGGTGATTATAATTTCGGTAGTGCTATCTCATTAATCATGGCTGTCCTTATTATGCTCTCAATGCATTTTGCGAATAAATTTGATCGTGAATACGATGAATCAAAACCAAAAGGAGGGAAACTCTAATGAAAGAAAAAAATCGTTGGATAGGGCCATTGGGAATTATCTTAATGCTCATTTTCTTCTATGGACCGATTCTTGTCATGATGGTGTTTTCCTTCAATGACTCACGTTCGTTGACGTCATGGTCGGGATTCTCAACAAAATGGTATGGAAAACTCTCGCAGAGTAACGATATTACTGCTGCTGTTCGAACATCGCTTTTCATTGCCCTAATTACAACGGTTATCGCAACGGTCGTTGGAACAATGACAGCAATTGGATTGAGTAAACATAAGAAAATTTTTAAGAAATCGATTTTGACCATTAATAACTTTCCTGTTCTTAATCCAGAGATTGTAACGGCAATTAGCTTCATGCTATTGTTTGCGTCCGTGAAGGGCCTCCAAAAAGGGTTTGGTACTATGCTTGTTGCCCATATAACATTTTGTACCCCATATGTCATCCTTACAGTCTTACCAAAGCTAAAGTCATTAGATCCAAGTTTGGCGGATGCTGCTATGGATTTAGGGGCTACGCCTACGGTAGCGCTGCGTAAGGTTATTTTACCGCAACTAACACCTGCAATTATCTCGGGAGCCCTTATCGCTTTTACAATGTCGTTTGATGATTTTGTAATTTCATACTTTGCTACCGGAAATGGTGTAAGCAATATTTCAATTCTTGTTTATCAAATGTCAAAACGAATTAACCCAACCGTGAATGCCCTCTCGACCATTATCGTTGTGATCATTACTGTTGTGTTAATCATTATAAATGTATTACCAATTCTGAAACGTAGTAAGAGAAAGGTGGCTGTTTCATGAAAAAAATCTTAGTAGCATTGCTTGCATCACTTCTTGTGTTAACCGGATGTGGTGCAAAAGAAACCAAAGAAGAACTCCGTGTTTATAACTGGGGTGAGTATATTGATGAATCGTTGATTCCTGAATTTGAAAACAAATACAACGTTCGTGTTATTTATGAAAAATTCTTATCCAATGAACAAATGTATAATAAGCTTCAAGATGGTTCAAAATTTGATGTGATTGTACCTTCTGACTATACGACGCAACGTATGCGTGAGGAGGGAATGCTTCAAAAAATAGATTACTCAAAGATTACAAACTATGAGAAAATTATTCCAAGCCTTAAAGGACGTCATATGGACCCTGACAATGAATACTCAGTTCCATACTTCTGGGGAAATGTTGGTATTCTCTATAATAAGAACACTGTAGACCGCAACGATCTTGAAACTCAAGGTTGGAATATCTTAATGAACGAAAAATATAAAGGCAAATTATTTTTCTATGATTCAGAACGTGATGCCTTTATGATCGCTTTGAAAGCACAAGGATTTTCAATGAATACAACACAAGAGGAAGAACTCAAAAAAGCAAATGATTGGTTAATTGAAATGAAACAAACCATGGATCCCGTTTACGGTACCGATGAAATCATTGATCAAATGATTGGTGGTGCCAAGGACATTGCGGTTATGTATTCAGGGGATGCGAATGCGATTTTACTCGAAAATCCTGACATGGACTATTATTCGCCTTCTGAAGGAACAAACACATGGGTGGATGCAATGGTTATTCCTGTTGACGCACCCAATCCAGATTTAGCACATAAATGGATCGATTTTATGATTTCAGAAGACGTGTCAAAGCGTATTACCGAAGAAATTGGATATACAAGTCCGATTCAATCTGTGATTGATGATGTGACAGGAGCTGATGGAGCATTCAATGGAATTGACTCCTATGTCACACGAACAGGTTACGATAAGGACGAAGAGTTTTTCTATGATCAAAACATGAAAGTAATTCTTTCTGATTATTGGCAAAGAATTAAAGCGACAAAATAACGAAAAAACGCATCAAAAAGGGCTAAAAAGGCCCTTTTTGTTGAATTAAAGGAACAATTAAATCTTTTTTTAAAAAAATGTATTATTTTGTATTTTAAGTGTTGCATTTCTATACTGATGATGTATAATGTAAAAGCACAGTGAGAAACGACAACAACAACAAAGACAAACGTCGAGTTAATATTAATATGTCGCGACACAGTTAATGGTTCCTTAGCCAAGTGGTAAGGCAATAGACTGCAACTCTGTGATCATCGGTTCAAATCCGATAGGAACCTCCAGTAATGGGGATGTGGCGGAATTGGTAGACGCAACGGACTTAAAATCCGTTGAAGGTAACTTCGTATGGGTTCAAGTCCCTTCATCCCCACCATTACTTTATTGATGGAGTTCTAATTTAAATCGATGTATATGCGCCCGTAGCTCAACTGGATAGAGCACTTGATTACGGCTCAAGAGGTTATGGATTCGACTTCTGTCGGGCGCGCCAATTTTCGGGATGTAGCACAGCTTGGTAGTGCACCTGGTTTGGGACCAGGGGGTCGCAGGTTCGAATCCTGTCATCCCGACCAATTTTATTATTAAAATTAAATATTCCTATGGCGGGTTAGCTCAGTTGGCTAGAGCGTCCGGTTCATACCCGGAAGGTCGCGAGTTCGAATCTCACACCCGCTACCATTTCTATTTTGAAAAGCGTAATACCGATGTAGCGGACCCTTAGCTCAGTTGGTTAGAGCTACCGGCTCATAACCGGTTGGTCGTAGGTTCGAGTCCTACAGGGTCCACCAATTTGACACTTAGGATCATCGGAATTTAATTACATTAAAATGCAAATAACTCTATGGAGGAGTACCCAAGTGGCTGAAGGGACTGGTCTTGAAAACCAGCAGACGTGAGAGCGTGCGGGAGTTCGAATCTCCCCTCCTCCGCCATATTATTTCTTTACGAAATAAGGTTGCATTATATACCAGTTATGCTATAATGACATAGCATTAAACATATCGCGGGGTAGAGCAGACTGGTAGCTCGTCGGGCTCATAACCCGGAGGTCGTCGGTTCAAATCCGGCCCCCGCAACCAATGGCCCTGTAGCTCAGTCGGTAGAGCAACGGATTGAAGCTCCGTGTGTCGTCAGTTCGATTCTGACTGGGGCCACCATTTAAACCGATAAGACAAACCACTCATTGAGTGGTTTTTTTTGTTCCTAAAAAGAGATTTTTTTATTGTTTGATGAATAAGTATTCAAGATACGATACTTAATAAGGCAACGATTTGTATGAACATAACAAACTCTTTTTAGAAGTATTATTTTTTTGAATTTCAAATTAAGAAATGCGATGGTTTATGTTAAAAATAATAGTATAATAACCATATGAAACTATTACTTGTAGAAGATGATCGAGCAATATCTCGAAGTCTAAAATATATCTTAGAAAAAGAAGGCTATCATGTTGATGCTGTATTTTCTGTGCAAGAAGCTGAACGCTTTCTTGGATTGAATCAATACAACATTCATATTCTTGACGTTCGACTACCAGATGGAATGGATTTGATATTTGTACGTTTATTCGGCAACAGAGTGAAGCCCCAATTCTATTTCTAAGTGTTGAAAATGAAGAAGATAGCATAGTTGAAGGCCTGACTCGTGGTGGTGATGATTATATTATTAAACCTTTTAAGTCAAAAGAACTTTTAGTTCGACTACAAAAGCTTTTGAAGAAACATGAAAAGCATGTATTCATAGACGGTGACATGAGTATCGATATGCAATCAGGAATCGTGAAGTTTGGTTATGAGATGATTAATCTTTCAACTATAGAATATAGATTACTCTTATTCTTTATTAGCCATAAAAATGAAATCGTTAAACGAGAAGATCTCTACGAATTGATTTGGGACTCTATGGAATATGTGAATGATAATGCGCTCTCAGCGTCCATTAAACGCTTAAGGGAGAAGTTTAATGGAGAATTAGATATTGTTACCGTTCGTGGACAAGGATACCGATACAAGCATGAAAATACTCAGAGATAAGAAAATTGCTCATCTTTTTGCACAAAGTATCATCTTAGGGGTATCTGTTGGTTTTTTATGTGCATATTTCATGAATTCATATGTTGGTATCTTAGTCGGAGTTCTATGTATCTTGATTTTGGTGTATCGATATCTCTTGTATCGAAGTAGAGAGATAGAAGAACTAACAGAGTATTTAAAGCGTCTGAATGATAACAGTCACGACTATGAACTCAACACATATGAAGAAGGAGAATTATCAATTCTGCATTCAGAACTCAATAAAATAACCGTTCTTCTCAAGACAATGAATCGAAACTTAGATGCCAACAATACCTTTCTGAAGAAGTCGTTAACTGATATCTCTCATCAACTTAAAACACCCATTACTTCCTTACTTCTTACTAATGACATTTCACGAGATGAATCACCAGATAATGATTTCTTACTTCAAAATCAAGAACAATTGGAGCGACTGGAATCATTGATAACCTCACTTTTACTTCTAGTTCGCTTGGAATCAAATACAATTGAAATGGATAAGAAACACGTTAATACTCATGAATTTGTGAATAGTTTGAAACTTAATATATCATCAAAAAGTAATGAGCTCGGCATTGAAACTAGAGTAGCTGCAAACACAATATATGTAGATGAAAAGTGGTTTTTAGAAGCAATCATTAATATACTTGATAATAAAACACGATATGCCCAAAATACAATCTTCATGACAATTGAAGAAAATGTATTTGAAACACAGATTATGATCTCTGATGATGGTGAAGAAATCGCGACGGAACTTAGAGAAAAAGTTTTTGAGAGGTTCGTTAAAACAAATAGTGTTAGCTCCAAGAGTGTTGGAGTTGGACTTGCAATATCTAAGGAAATAATCGAAAAACAAGGCGGTTCGGTTCGAATTATTGAGAAAAATACGTTTGAAATTAGGATACCTACTAAGTGACGAATAAATCACTTATAACACTCTCATGAAATATATAATAAAAGTGAGGTGATACTATGTCATTATTAGTGCTGGAAAATGTTTCAAAAACGTATAAGCAAGGCGACGCAGAAATTAAGGCTCTTGATAACGTCTCTGTTTCTGTGGATAGTGGAGAATTTATAGCAATTATGGGTGCAAGTGGAAGCGGAAAGTCGACTCTTCTCCATGTTATTGGAGGTGTTGATACTGTATCCAGTGGTGTTATTCGATTGGATAACACCAATCTTGGAGCATTAAGTGAAGAAGCACTCACGATTTTTAGAAGACGTCATATAGGTTTAATCTATCAGTTTTACAATCTAATTCCATTATTAGATGTAAAGGAAAATATTATCCTTCCTTTAGAGCTCGACAATCAAAACATTGATGAAATCCATCTGGAAGAACTTCTAAAGTCCTTAGAACTTGTGAATCGTGTAAACCACTTACCAAGTCAATTATCTGGAGGGCAACAACAACGTGTTTCCATAGCAAGAGCGCTCATGAATCGACCAACTCTGATTCTTGCAGATGAGCCAACGGGTAACTTAGACAAAAAAACATCTAAGGAAATCATTAAAATTCTTAGAGAAACCAATGAGATGAGCGAACAAACAATCATAATGGTTACTCATGATGAAACTATTGCATCACAGGCCAAAAGAATTATTGAAATAGAAGATGGTCGCATTATTAGAGATGAGAGAATACGATGAAATCACTTCTAAAAGTTCAATATAGACACCTTAAAAAATATTGGAAGCAAACACTAATGTCATGGTTGTCAATTATGATTGTAGTGAGTCTTATGACGGCCGTGATCGCAACATTTTCAGGATTTTATAGTAGTTACAAGTTATCGTCGCTTAAATACGGTGAACAATATAATGTCTACTTTCGAAATGTAAAAGATGTGGATGCATTGATTGAAAGTGGAGAAGATATTGTTAAGTATGAGTATACATCAAAAGTTGGAGATATAACGGCGGTTGATTTTAATGCTGAACAACATAGCCCCCAAACTTTTTTACTTTATGCTTTACATAATGAAGATTTTTCTTTCATCAAACAAGGTTCTCAGCAAACGCTTCTTAGTGGAAGATTGGCAGAAAACAATGAGGAAATGCACGTTTCTGAAATGATGCTTGAGGCATTGAATTTAGATGATCCTATAGGTCACAAACTCGATGTAAGATGGGCAGATGGCTCAAAATCGGCAGTTACAATTGTTGGTGTTGTAGATAGACAATATGCATACGACAATCAAACTAAGAGTGCTATGATGTCATATGACAATACAGTCTATGTTCAATTCGAAAATGACACAAAGAGTTTTGAGAAATCGGTTATTTCAATGATGGAGTCTAACAATCTCATAGATGAAGATGTAGTATTTAACGATTTTCGTAATGAACTATTAGGACTAAGCGACAATAAGAATATTATGTGGAAAGTTGTAGTGGTAATGGCAAGTGTTCTATTGGGTTTATTCACGTTAACATCAATCTTCACACTCTATAACACCCTGAACATTAGCCTCGAGAGTAAAGCAAAATCTTTAAGTCTCCTATCAACAATTGGGGTAACTAAAAATCAGATACGAAGGTCACTTTTTTTTGAGATGTTTCTGACCACAATTCCTTGTGTTGTTATAGGATTGATGGGTGGGTTTCTTGTGTCTCAAGGAATCTTTAACATGAGTTATCCCATATTATCTAACACGTCCCTATTTGGATATAATATTATGGAATTTGCGAAGCCAACTCTAACAATGGAGCTAATTTCAGGAATATTTATAGTCTCATTTATAGTTGTTTATATCCCATTACTTCGTTCTATAAGAAATATATTTAAAGAGAGTTCTATTGAATTGATACGTGAAAGCAAGCGGATAACAATCAATAAGAAAAAAGAAAAAACAAGATTCATCAAGTTATTTTGGGGGCAAGCAGGTGTTTTGGCATATAAAAATACGGTTAGAGATCGAAAAAAATACTTGGGTCTTAAACGTTCTTTGATAATAGGTACTGTATCGTTGGTATTGATTGCTTCTTTCTTGGCTTCTTCCCTAGATTTAGCCTCTGCAAAATTAGATCATGGTAATTATGCGATTCAAATTGAAAAACAGAATATCGATTCGAGCGCTTTTGATGACATTAGAAGTCAAATTGAAGAGAATGAAGACGTAAGTTCGACGTTTAAGGTGACAACAGAATCAGGACGACTTGGAATTTGGCATCACAATGATGTATTTGATGAAGAATTGAGATATTTATTGAGACATAAAATAATCGTTTTAGATGACAAAGATTTCAATACATTATATCCCTCCGTTAATCTTCATGAAATTGTGGTAAACGATTATTTTGAAGGCGTCATTTCAGACTATAATAACGGAAGAATGCAGATATCTCGCCATTTAACTGACTTGAAAGTTGGTGATCTTGTCCATTTTTATACATATGATGGAACAGATGGGAAAAGTATGTCAAAAACATCAGAGTATCCCATCGGTTTAAAGGTTGACACATTTGATGGTGCATCCTCAGTGCTCAAATTTTTCTATAATGAGTCGATCATTCGTAGTGAGGTACTAGTAAACTATATTGTATCCCAAACTTTGTTTGATAGAATTGAGAGTGAGAGCCCTTATCAGTTTGTACTGAATAGGAGTTTGTTGATTGAGACTGAAAAAGCGGATGCAGTTGAAACAAGCCTTATTAGAATGAAGCCAATATTTTCTATTAGAAACTTAGCCTCAGACTATACGCAAGATAAGAATGTTTATGATGTTATCGTAAAAATATTATTTTCAGTGATGGGTCTGATTCTCTTGATGACGGTTACGAGTATTCTTAATACAACTATATCTGAACAGGATAGACGCAAAGGCGAGTATGCAATCCTAGAGTCAGTGGGAATGACACGCAAGGACATGTGTAAGATGTTACTCTACGAATCTGTATTTACAATAGGGAAAGTGATTGTTTACTCAATCGTATTAAGTTTTGGACTATCCTATGGACTGTATGCAATTGTAAGAAAAGTGATTTGGATGCCTGAATTTAACTTTAGATTGGACTATCTCTTGTACGCAATTATTGGTTCTACGCTAATACTGATTACTCAAACTCTAATTTCAACAAGTATGTTCAATCGAGAATCGGTTATTGAACGTTTAAAGTCTCAAAAATATTGAGAGTAGTTTTAATATTGTGCTTCAGTTCCAAAAGTGATTTTTTGAGAAATGATTTAACTCTTATTTGATGAATCGGTAGGTGCATCGACTCTTTTAAGCTCGTTGATATGAATCATAGATAAACGATGTTCAGGTGGCCAACGATTTTCTTGTGCATCAATAATGAATTTGGTATCATTTTTTTATTAAAGGGGGATTATTATAATGGTGGTATTTAACCAAGAAATGATAGCTATAAGATCAATACGGACTGGAAAGTTTCTTTCACCAAAGGATATTCTGGAAAGAAGTTTATTTGAAAGAACACGGTACTAGATATCATGAAAAAATTATCTTACTGTATTCTAATGATATTACTTATTGCAGGCTGTTCTTCAACACCTTCCACAAATGCACTTAAAGATACTAAAACAATAGTATTAGGGAACGATACTTTCCATAGCGCAAAATCACCAGAATTTCTAAACTTATTGAATCACACGGAGTTTAAGTTTCTCGATAAGAGTGGGCATGTTCTAGGCTCGAAAAAATATCGCGGAAATTTTTATAAATTAAAAATTGATAATAATTTTTACTATCTGATATCATCCGATAAATTTATAAAGGGAAAATTATCGAACCAAGACGAAAAAGTATACAACTTCGAACCCTCTTTGAATGCGATTGATTCACAGGTATATCTTTATGAAGAAAATTTGTATTTCATTGATAACCAAGGCTTTAGATCGGAACCTACAAATTATTTGACATCAATATATAAGAACAACGAGAAACTTTTCGATATTGAGGATGAACAAGCAACTTCTCTTGTAGTGATTGGTTCTGATGTTTATGTACTTACGGAAAATAACCATAATCAAAAACATTCTGAACGTGGAATTAAACGAAAGCTCTACAGATATAATATTGAAAATAAAATGATTGAGAAGATGTCTGAAACATTGGAATCAAGGCACTATACCTCACAACTCATCACGGATTCAGAAAAACTATATCTTTATTTGTATATAGCGGATAATGTACCAATCTCAGATAGTATTGGCTCAATAGAAGACCGGCTTCTTGTAATTGATAAGGATTTGAATGTTGAGTCGATCTCAGATTTTAAGCGATTTGGACCATCCTTCACAAGTGATGTACAAAATTCTATCATCAATAACAAGCTCTACATTAAAAGTGAGCGTCACGAGCTTCGAATGATTGATTTAAATACTATGGAGCGTCGGGATCTTACACTTGAGCCAATAAGTGATACCGCACAGTATCATTATTGGTCTCAGTATTGGTATGATTCGAGTAAAGAAAATCTTGTTCTATTTGGGAACTTTGAATCCAAGCCAAACTACACACAGTATGTCTACGATTTGAAAAGTGGTGGACTGATTGAAACGATTGAATGTCCTGATGTGAGTGCGTTGTATCGGTCTAGTTCCATCGAATTATCAGAGTAGAGGATTTGCATCGAATCAGTACATATATTGCTTAATTCATGCCTAAAAGCGTTCTTTTATGTAAAGTTTATTATATAATAAAGAGACTAAGTAAAAGGAGCGTTACAGATGGCAGAAATCATCACGAATTACATGCAAAACATTGCGAAAACATTGGAATGTGAGATTGATTCCATTTTGAACTTTACCCCACTATTTGGCGGACTTACCAATCATTCTTACACATTCGAGGTTGATGGAAAAAAGTATGTTTATCGTGAACCAGGCGTTGAAACGGATGCTTATATTAATCGGAAAAGTGAGTTCTATGCTCAATTGAAAGCGAAAGAACTCGGCTTAGATAACAGTCTTGTATTTATGGATCAAACTGAGGGCTGGAAGATATCGAATTATATTGAAAATGCGCGCTATTTTGATTATATGAACGAAGAAGATGTTAAAGTTGTAATCGAGAAAGTACGTTACCTTCATGATGCAAACATACAAGGCGAATGGGAGTTTGACTTATTCCAAAAAATTCAAGACTTTAAGCAAGAAATTGGTGATGTTGGTCGTTCCCATTTCTCAGATTATGATGATTTAAGTGAACGCGTAGAGCGCATTTATGAGTGTGTTTCACGTGAAGGTTATGCGAAGACTCTTTGTCATAATGATATCTATACGACTAATATTCTCTTCCAAGATGATAATTTTTATTTAATTGATTGGGAATTCGCGATGGTTGCCGATCCAGCTGTAGACCTTGCGACCTTTATCGTATGTTCGCCTTACGATTACTCAACCATTCTGAAGGTTCTTGATCAATATGCAGGGGGGACCATGAGCGAAGCTGACAAGCATCATTTTATTGGAACTTTTGCGGTTACCGGATTTTATTGGATGAACTGGGCAATTTTCCAAGAACATAATGGTACTGATGTTGGGGATTTCTTTGAAAATTATGCTGCTTATACACGTTTGTTTGTAAAACAGGCTGAATCTTTTTATAACTTATGATGTTAATTTTGATATTACATCGTTAGAAGCGAACTCCTCTTTATAAATAGATCTATCAAACTCAAAAACATTCAGAAATATATTAATACTACCATTTTTAGGAATAAAAACGATCTATCTGGTTGGAAGCATTTGATTTTAGATTAATTCAAAGTCGTTAAATTTTGGACTTCATTATTTATAGAAAGACATGTGATTCTTTTCTGTTATCATTTGAGAAATGCTACATCACAATATCCTATTCTCTATCTCTAGACATAAAGAAAATATTTAAGTTTATGCTCTATTGATTTCCTAAACATGAACACTACTAAAACATATTAATAATTATCAGTGTGTATGATATACTAAATTTAAAAGAGGTGCATAAAATGAATCAGTACTTAGTGGTTATTGAACTGACAGGAATGAAAGAGCGTTGTTATCGTAAAGTTGTGGTTGATGCAGATTTAACAATGTATGAACTCCATCTCGTTATCCAAACTGCTATGGGATGGAATAACGCTCATCTATATGAGTTCGTTTTACCAAATGACATGAAAATCGTAGGTTTTTTTGAAGGTGATAGTTCCACAATGGAAATCGATGCCGCTAGCATTCAAATACGCGATGTATACAATAAAACGAAGAATTTACGTTATATATACGATTTTGGTGATTGGTGGGATCATGATATCGTGATTAGTGAAATTGTCGAACAATATGATACTTCCGCAACGGTTATTGAAGCGGAGGGTGTGTGCCCTCCAGAGGATGTCGGGGGAGTAGGCGGATATGAATATCTCAACAATACCTTAATTTCCGGAGATGAAGAAGAAGTCAAAAATATCTTGGAATGGTTGGCTATGATTGAATATTCACCAACAGATACAATAAATGTTACACGGATGAATGAAAAATTAAGCGAAATATTAAATAACACTAAAACTAATCATAAAATACTACATTAATCATAAGAAATAAAGTCGTCGGAAATGTCGTTAAAGACTTTAGTTGAATTTATTTTTCAACCGTACCAGTAATGGTGCGGTGTTTTTATAAATAAAAATGTATGAAGCAAAATATTTAATTGAAAATGCAACACAATTATAATGATTCATAAGCCAATATTCGATATGCATTACATAAGAAGATAAAAGGATTATTTGCATTTTATTTTAATAAGGTATAATAGAAGGAGATATGATATAAGGGATGGGGCGCTATGACAAAAGATAATTACAAGAGAACACGGCTCAAGGATATTGCTGAAATTGCAGGCGTATCTGTGGCAACAGTATCCATTATACTGAAAGATCCGGATACCAAACGGTTTTCAACTGAAACAAAACGACAAATCATTGATTTGGCGAAATCACTTAATTATACACCCAATATGGCAGCGAGAAGCCTCGTGCAACATAAAACATTTGCTTTGGGGTTAATCATACCGGATCTTTCAAATCCGTTTTTCGCAAACCTAGCAAAAAAAATCGAGACATTAGCGAGAGCTTATAATTACACAGTGCTTATGGTTAATGCAGATGAACACTACGAGAATGATATAAAATTGTTTGATTCGCTCTTTCGCAGAAATATGGATGGTATCATTCTTGCGGCATCTGCCAATTCGTATGGACATGAAAAACAAATAAACCGAATGATAGAAAGGGCGAATATTCCGACCATCACAATTGATCGATCATTAAAAGATTATAAAGGGAGTCAAGTTGTATTCGATAATAAATTAGGTACATACATAGCGACAGTACATTGTATCAAGAAGGGTCATCAAAATATTGGTTTTATCTCAACTCGAGAAACGTCTTTGAATGGCTATTTTCGACATGAAGGCTACCGAGAAGCGATGCTTGATTACAAATTAGATTATGACGAGTCAAAGGTTTTTTTTGGAGGTTTTGATTTTAAAACTGGTTATGATGCTGCCGAAGTATTACTTAAACAGAACATTACTGCAGTTGTTGCTTCAAATGATTTAAATGCTTATGGGTTCAAAAAACGTGCTGAGGCTTTAGGATATCGCATTCCACAAGATATTTCGATTGTGGGTTTTGATAATCTTGAGATGAATGATTATATTTCAGAAGGCATTACATCGATTGATTTGAATGTTGATGCTATGGCAAAAAGTACGATTGAGATTATGATTCGGATGATTGAAGAGAAGGACTTCGTTGAACGCTTAGTATTGAAACCGAAGTTATATGAACGAGATAGTGTAATTGATTTTAATCAAGAAATGAAAAATGATGCTTAGCATCATTTTTTTTATGGAGGTCGATGGTACAAATAATGTAAGCGATTTCTAGAAAAAACTCAAATAGCGTTGACAACGCTTACATTATTAACTATACTAGTTTTAAATTAAGTTAAACGTTTAACTTAATGTCGAAGACGTTCGATTTGATTGAATAGGAGATTACAATGAAAGTCCTTAATTTTGGTTCAATGAATATTGACAATGTTTACTATCTTGACCGGTTTGTACAACCTGGAGAAACCAAGGATGTCAGAAAATTGGAAGTGAATCCGGGTGGTAAAGGGTTAAATCAGTCAATTGCAATGAGGCGTGCGGGCATTGATGTCTGCCATGCTGGAATTTTAGGAAATGGAGGGAATGTACTTAAAGAATATTTAGAAGAGAACGAAGTTGATGTACATTTGGTCAAGATGGATGATATCTTGCAAGGGCATGCAATCATTCAGGTTGATGAAATTGGAGAAAACTGCATTATCGTTTACAGCGGTTCGAATGGAAGCGTGGATCGCGAGTATATTGATAATGTCTTAACTCAGTTTGATCAAGAAACCATGCTTGTTTTACAAAATGAAATCAGTGAGTTGGAGTACGTGGTCAATGAAGCACACAAACGTGGAATGACCATTGTTCTTAATCCGTCCCCCCTTACTGAAAGTCTAAAGCAAATTGATTTGAATAAAATCAGCTGGTTGATTATGAACCAAGTTGAGGCAGAAATGATGAGTGGTTGCACGGAAACGGAAGCCATTCTAGATACATTTAAAGCGAAGTATCCAGATCTAAATTGTGTACTAACGCTTGGGAGCAAAGGAAGTGTGTGTCTCTATGAAGGAAGCATCATCGAGCAGACTGCTTTTCAAACCAAGGCTGTCGATACAACCGGAGCTGGGGATACGTTTGCAGGATATTTTGTAGCGGGTATGAGTCGCAACAAACCAATTCAAGATGTATTAAACGATGCATCAAAGGCCGCAGCATTGTGTGTTAGTCGTTATGGAGCGGCACCATCAATACCCTATTATAAAGATTTAGCTCAGTTAACATCATTCAAAGGAGAAAAACGATGAAAAAGTTTAAATTAATTTTGTTTGCAGCTGTGTTATTACTTGTGACTGTGGGATGTAGTTCCACAACGGATTCCGCTTCAGAAGATGGCGTAATCTTGATTGTTAATGGAAACTTGGGTGACCTTGGTTTCTTTGACTCCGCTAATGAAGGAATGAAACGCGTTGAAAAAGATTTGGGATTACCAATTCAAGTTATTGAAACAGGGTCTGACGAATCAAAATGGGAACCAGCTCTAGCGGATGCTGCTGAAGAAAAAGCAAAAATTATTATTGCAGTATCACCGTCAATGGTTGATCCAATTCAACAAATTGCACCACAATATCCAGATAAAACATTTATCTTAATTGATAACGCGGTCGATTACAGTAAAGGAAACTTAGACAATGTATATTCAGCAACCTTTAAACAAAATGAAGGTTCGTTCTTAGCAGGTGCTTTGGGTGCTTATATGACTATTGAATTACCAAATGCTGATGAAAAACCGATGATTGGCTTCTTGGGTGGAATGGATATTCCTCCAATTAACGACTTCTTAGTTGGTTACATTGAAGGTGCTAAATATGTAAATGAAGACATTAAAGTTGTCGCAACATATGCGGGTGACTACTACGACCCTGCTAAAGGAAAAGAGTTAGGAATTGCATTAGCTAATAAAGGTGTTGATGTTATATTCCCAGCAGCAGGTCCTACAGGATTGGGTACCATTGAAGCTGCTCGTGAGACAAACAAATATATCATTGGTGTGGATAGTGACCAATCTGCAATGTATAGCAATAACAATAAACAAGATATTGCAGATATCATTATTTCCTCGATGGTGAAACGTGTCGGAGATGTTCTATTTAACTCAGTGAAACTTCATCAAGAAGATAAACTACCACTAGGAACAGCTGAACAATTAGGTGTTAAAGAGGGAGCTGTGGGATTGGCTAAAAATGATGTCTTCACATCAAGCATGAAGCCGGAAACGATTGCTGCCCTTGAAGAAATTGAACAAAAAATTGTTGCAGGTGAAATCGAAGTAAGTACTGCAATCGGTATGTCTACAGAAATTTTAAATAGCATTAAAACAAGTGTTGCACCTTAAGAATTGATGCAACTCAATTCTTAGGTATGGAGGTTATTATGCAAGAATTACTAAATGTAGAGAATGTATTGAAAGTTTACCCCAATGGTGTTGTCGCAAATAAAGATGTAAATTTGAGATTAATGACCAATGAAATTCATGCCTTAATTGGAGAAAATGGCGCTGGTAAATCAACATTGATGAAGATTCTCTTTGGAATGGAACGTCCAGATAGTGGTACGATAACACTTAATGGAGAAGCGGTTACGATTGAAAACTCTAAAAAAGCAATCGATTTAGGGATCGGGATGGTTCACCAACATTTTATGTTGGTTGAATCACTCACGATTGCTGAAAATATTGTCCTTGGCGATGAGCCAACACGTGGAAAATTATTTCTCGATGAAAAAGAGATGCTTAGTCTTGCGCGTGAATATAATGAAAAATATCAGTTTAATATCGATATTACAAAAAAAGTACAGGATGTATCCGTGGGTGTTAAACAAAAAACGGAAATCCTTAAAGCGTTGGTTCGTGGTGCGAAAATTCTAATTCTCGATGAGCCAACGGCAGTACTCACTCCACAAGAAACGACAGAGCTATTTCAACAATTAAAGATGTTAAAAAATCAAGGACATACCATTGTATTTATATCACATAAATTGAATGAGATTATGGAACTGTGTGATCGTGTGACAATCATGCGTCATGGTCGTACAGTTGTCTCTAAAAATATTTGTGATACCAGCGTTGAGGATATCTCAAAAAATATGGTCGGACGCGATGTTGTATTGAAAATTGAAAAAAAACCGATGGAACGCGGAGATGTCTATTTATCTGCCCGAAATTTAGTTGCAATTAATGATATTGGAAAGCGCGTTGTAGATCATGTCTCATTGGATGTCTATGCTGGACAAATTCTAGGTGTTGCAGGTGTTGAAGGAAATGGTCAATCAGAATTGTCGGATATTTTGAGTGGAATGACAACGATGCAAGAGGGTTCCTTTACGATTAATGGTAAAGAACCTGAAAACTATACACCAAAAGCGATTCGCGATTGTGGTTTAAGTATTATTTCGGAAGATCGCCTCAAGACAGGAACCGCACCCCACATGTCGATTGTAGATAATATGTTTACCAATCGGATTGAGTCGTTTACAAAAAAAGGAAATATCATTCTTGATCGTCATAAAATGAACCATCACGCTCAAGAATTGGTTAAAGAGTTTGAAATTGTCACCGACTCAATCAATCGTTCAATTTTAATGTTATCAGGTGGAAATATGCAAAAAGTTGTAGCCGCTCGTGAATTATTGGATGAATCAACAGTTATTATAGCAAACCAACCAACGCGTGGTATTGATGCTGGAGCATCAGAACTTTTACGCCGGAAGATTATTGAATTAAGAGATCAAGGCAAAGCAATTATTTTGATTTCCGCAGATTTGAATGAAATATTAGAACTCAGCGATAGTGTTGCAGTTATGTACTCAGGAAAGCTTAACGCATATTTCGATGATACAAAAACACTCACTGAAGAAGAACTCGGATATTACATGTTAGGGGTAAAAACACAACAAAACCAAGGAGGGCAAGATCATGCAGAAAATTAAAATGAAACGAACAAAAATGGATAAATTTCTGCGTAAGTTTGAAATTGTAAGACTCTTGATTGCTGTTGTTATTGCATTTGGTGCTTCGTTTGGAATTCTAGCAATGTTTACACCCCATCCAGTGCAAGCCATTATTGATTTAATTATTGGTCCACTAACATCTGTACGTCGCTTTAGTACGGTTATTGAAAAAGCAATTCCGCTCACATTTGCAGGTTTAGCAGTGAGTGTTATGTTTAGAGCCAATCAGTTTAACTTAGCAGCTGAAGGCGCACTTTATTTTGGTTCTTTGGTTGCAGCAACCATTGCCATTTTTATGGGTGGTCATCCAATCTTTGTGACAATCGTAGCAATATTAAGTGCTGGGTTAGTCGGAAGTATTATAACCGCAATTCCAGGATATCTAAAAGTTAAATGGAATGTCAGTGAATTGGTTGTATCCATCATGTTAAATACGATTATTTTATATTTTGGAACGTATCTCTTCAATCATTATATTCGGGATATTAATTCTGCCTATGCGGCATCCTATCCATTCCAGGACGGAGTCGGGTTACCTGTACTCTTAAAAAACACACGTCTTCATCTAGGAATCGTGATTGTCGCAATCTTCGTGATTGCGGTTAACTTCTTTATTAATAAAACAAAATGGGGCTATAAAATTACAGTTACTGGTAACAATGAAGAATTTGCGAAAAGTGTAGGAATGAATACACCACACATTATCATGTTAGCTCAACTTGTTGGAGGATTTGTTGCAGGACTTGGTGGTGGCGTTGAAATGCTTGGTTTGTATACGCGTTTTCAATGGATGGCATTGCCAGGATTTGGTTTTGATGGTGTTGTTTTAAATATTATTGCTAAAGGCAATCCAAAATTTATTCCTCTAGCGGCAATCTTTGTTTCCTACATCCGTATTGGTGCTGACTATATGTATCGCCAATCCGGTGTAGCACCAGAAATTGTCGCAATTATTGAAGGCATTTTAATCATCCTTATTGCCGCAAACGCATTCCTTGCTAAATGGCGTCATAAGATGACCGTTGATATTTCTACACGCGAATTAAATAAGGAGGTTGCATAATGGAATACATTCAAATGATCTTTACCACTTCATTTTACGATACCATTATTCGTGTTGCGACTCCGTTATTGCTTGCGACTATGGGAGCGGTTATCACTTCAAATGCTGGAATTACAAATATTGGACTTGAAGGAGTAATGCTTACATCTGCACTTGTCGCTGTATTATCCAGTGCATTTGGGTTTGGACCTTGGTTTGGACTCCTAATTGCTGTCATCACGGGAATCCTAGCATCACTATTTATTGGATATGTTTCACTGAAACTCAAAACGGACAGTGCATTAACGTTTATTACTTTTAATGCCATGGCTTCCGGTGGAACCATCTTCTTTATGTATTCGATCACAGGAGATAAGGGAACAACCAGTTCCTTAAATTCAGGGGTACTACCAAATATAAATATCCCCATCATTAAGGATATCCCTATATTGAGTACGATATTTTCGGGACATAATGTGGTTGCTTATATTGCGGTGATTGCTATTATTGCAGTATGGATTTTGCTTTATAAAACACCAATGGGACTTCGAATACGTGCAGCAGGAGAGGCACCGCAATCTTTGGAGTCCGTAGGTCAAAGTGTTTTTAAAACAAAAATGATTGCACTTGCCATTAGTGGAATTTTAGGTGGAATCGCCGGTGCTTACATGTCAATGGGCTATGTAAGTTGGTTTTCGAAAGACATGCTAGCAGGTCGCGGATTTATTGCGATGGCAGCTGATGCAATGGGTAAATCAACACCTCTTGGCGCAAGCTTAGCGGCAATTCTCTTTGCTTTCGCAGAAGCATGGTCTTACGCTTTACAATTAACCTCCATTCCAACGGAATTGGTTCAAATGATTCCTTATGTTGTGTCTGTTGTTGGACTGGTAGTATTTAGTATTCGTGTTAAACGCGAAAATGAAAAGAAAAAAATGAGATTAGCACTTGAAGGGAGCATTAAGCATGAAACGCAAAATAATTATTGATTGTGATCCAGGTCACGATGATGCAATGGCCATTATGTGGGCACTTGCATCACCTGAATTAGATATATTAGGTATTACTACGGTAGCAGGAAATCAAACGTTAAGTAAGGTTACAGAAAACACACTTCGTATTCTAACCTTATTAGGACATCATGAGATTCCGGTTGCGGTCGGTATGAGCCAACCCCTTGTACGTAATTTGGAAATTGGTGGTGAATTAGTACATGGGGATTCGGGACTTGAAGGACCCGAACTTCCTGAACGTGGTTTTGATCCAATTAAAGAGGATGCTGTTTCATTTATAATTCGTACTCTTGAAGCAAGCAAGGAGCCAATTACATTGGTTCCTCTAGGACCTTTAACGAATATTGCATTGGTTTTACGTATGAGACCTGATTTAATGGACAAGATAGAATTGATCGCGTTGATGGGTGGTGGAACGGTTGGAAACTATACGCCAGCTGCTGAGTATAATATCTGGGCAGACGCTGAAGCTGCAAAAGTTGTCTTCAACAGTGAGATTGAAATTTTAATGGCTGGTTTAGATGTTACGCAAAAAGCTTACGTGACACGCGAGGAAAATGAAATATTAAGAGTCCAAGGAAATAAAGGATCTGTATTCGCAGCGGAGTTGATTGATTATTTCAGTAAATATCATTATGAGGTTGAAGGCTTTCCAGGTTGCACACTCCATGATCCAACTGTAATTGGAGCACTTGTTCATCCTGAAATATTTGAATCCATTCAATGTAATGTGGATGTTGAAACACAAGGAACGTTAACCTACGGAATGACTGTAGTGGATACGATTAACTATCAAGAAAAAATCTTTGGCGTAAAACGCCCCCAAAATGTCAAATTCTTAAAGGGTGTCAACCGAGAAGTCTACGTTGAAAACTTCTTTAAGGCAATGAGTCGATTATGAAACATAAAAAACTACCGATACGTATCTTAATTGCAGCAATTGGATTAATGATTTCAGGAATCGGTGTCGGAATCTTTATTTTTAGTCAATTAGGTGTTGACCCAGCAAGTGTTTTTCAACTGGGTCTCGCCAAACAACTTGGGATCCGTTATGGAGATGCATCCGCTTTGATGAATCTGGTTATTCTAACCATCGTTTTCATTATTGATCGCAAGTTTATTAACATTTCATCTTTTTTAGCGATTTTTTTAATCGGATACACAGCAGATTTTACCAACACAATCTTAATGGGGATTTTACCATCAGATTTTTCAGTTGGTATTCGGATGGTGTTGATGATTATCGGATGTGGGATTATGGCATCGGGAATCCCCATATACATTCGTGCTAATTTAGGTGTCGGTGCAGTGGATTTAATTTCTGAAATTATTTCAGAAAGAAGTGGTATTGCTTATCGTATGGTTCGCATTATTGGCGATTTAACCTTGGTAATAGTAGGTTATTTTTTGGGAGGAAAAGCAGGCGTTGGTACCATCGTGGCAGTAGTTATGACGGGCCCGATTGTACAATTCTTAAGACCCCATACCAATAAGATGGTAGATAGGATAATAGGTGAGTATGATGAATAGAGTGATATTGGATATAGATTCTGTTGGTGATGACATTTTAGCTGTAATCTTTGGTGTTTTAGATCCGCAAACGCATCTTGAGGCGATCACGACAGTTTGTGGAGCAAGTGGTGATATTGAGCAGGCTACATGGGTTGCACTGAATACGGTTGCCCTTACACACCGTCAGATTCCTGTGTATGCTGGTATGGCGCAACCCATGAAACCCGTTTCGACTGAACACGGTGACCCTGTAAACTTCCATGAGTTACTTCGTGATAAGTTGGGTTCGCGTTTAGATCGCTTCAATGAAGCGCAAACAAAACCACTTCAAGAAGCAGAAGTGATGAATGCTGTGGATTATATCATTGATACAGTGAAAAACAATCCGAATGAAATTACGATTGTGACGACGGGACCAATGACAAATCTCGGCGTTGCTTTACAAAAATGCCCGGAAATTGCATCGAAGATCAAGCAAGTGATTGCACTTGGCGGTAATTTTGAAATTGCTGGGAACATCACACCTTTATCTGAGTACAATATTTGGGCAGATCCTGAGGCCGCAAAGATCGTGCTTAATGCAGACATCGATGACATCATTTTAGTCCCACTCGATATCTGTGAAAACAATGATTTCGCAGCGTCGATGCTTTCAAGAGATGATTTATACGATCTTGAAACGTATGGAAAACGTAATGATGTAATCGAATACATGATTCACAAATTCCCAGTATATATTGATATTTGGCGTGAGTTCTTTGATTTATCTGGATTCCCTATGGATGATATCATCACGCTATCGTTGGTTGCACACCCACACTTGTGTACTTATTCTGAACCCGTTCATGTTGATGTTGAATTGGAAGGAACTTTGGCACGCGGTGCAACCGTCGCTTACTTTGGTAAGCAAATTATGCACAATCCATTGAAAGAACATCGCAATGTTCGCATAGCAAAATCTGTCAATGGGAGAGCATTTATGAAGCTGTTTATTGACACAATCATAGATGATTCTCATTTGTAATTAACCTCTAAGAATAGAATGATTCTTGAATTTATATGGACATGGTATTAACAGAATCCCATACTATGTTTAGACTAATATTATTTTATAAAGAACTCTTGTCCATTGAATTAGGACTCGAGTTTTTTTATTCTATTTCAAGTTACTATTAATATAAGGTATATAGTGAACTGATATGATAATGATCAAACAATAAATCCATAATCAATACTTACTTTAGTCCAAATAAAACACCGTAATTCCATGTAAAATGAAGTTGTTTGAATTAAAATAATTAATTCATATTGGATTTTTTTCTGCTAGGCTTTGTTCAGTTTTTTTAATATATTCCAGGGAATATATTATCAAGCAGATAACTATAAACTCTAATGGTGCAGTATTTTTTGAACACTAGTGCATCAATAAATTTAAGCATTTATTGATTTTGTTAGGTGTTCTACAACAATATTATGCACGCAATCTTTCCTTGTTATATCATCCAAATTCATATTCAAATATTTTAATTTCGAGTTATTTGTCACGATTAATCTGTAGGCGGTAGAAAAGTTCGAAATGTTGGATTTCTAAAGAATTGGTCCACTACCGAATTATTACATAGACACCTTGTTTGGATTCACTACATTTTCTAGATAATATTGTATGAAATCATAGGATTCGAATTGACTACCTTGGTCACTATACAAGATTAACCCCTTAGTTTTTTTTGTTGTAATTGCAGGTCCGTTTCTAAAGTATCTTTGGCAGGTCTGCTTGTCATCATGTCGTTATTCAAATCTTTTTAGTACTGATAATAATTCGGTCAGATAGGTCTAGAATAATGCGGAAGAATTGAAAAATGCAATCCGAGCTTGAATGAAGGAGAAGACGGTACACTAAACTGTGGTTTTCTTCAGTATTGAAGTCTTGCGATAACAGGTTGGAAAACATCTTATGTTTAATTCCTTCAATACAGAGTGGTGTCTTCGTAGCTGAATATAGTAACTTAATCCATTCACTATTTAGAAATATGACCTTGCCATGATGTTCTACAATGCCACTATTGGAAAGGAAAATTTCCTTAAAATTATCTTAAATTAATATCTTATTTGGTGATAATCTATGTGACATTTCTAATATAGTTATAATATTCGTTAGCATCAATCCCACATCATTAAAGTACACAGTGTAGGCCTAAGTGATTCATTTCGAACTCAACGAGTTTCTGTTTGAGACTACAGTCTTATTTCGTTAATTCTAGTTTGTGCACTAATTTGGTTGTAATTTGTCATAACATGCGGTAATCAAGTTCAGTCCCCTAATACGCCAAATTCAGTGGAAAGGATTGTAATGATGTACCAATCTTGCATATATACTTTAATAATTCTCTTATTTCTTTCTGTTCAGTAACGTTTTATATGTTTTCTCTGTTTCTTCCATCGTACTAGATTAATCGCAAGAGATACAAATTTAATATATCATCATCAATTGATGCTTTAAAACTGTGAAGTTAGTATGAGATAACACGAAAGTTCAGTGATATCGAAGTATATAAGTCGATATATTTTACTTGTTTGATAGAATGTGCTTGTAATATGTTAATTATTTATGACAGAGCTATCGGTTTAGAGGGGGGGTTCAATATAAAGAATGTAAGTAGCAGGAAAATATAGCTTAAATGGATAAAGTACGCTAAGGAGAAAATATGAAAAAATTTTTAAAACTATTCTTTTCTTTGACATTAATTTTTAGTAATGCTTTTGTTATAAACGCAAATGCTAAAACAGTTAAAGATAGTGATATTATTACTTTAACAGATCCAAACTTTAATAAATCACATGGTTATAATACTAATGTAGAGCAGTATATGACTATAGAAGTTGCAGAAATAAATGAAAATCAATCTAACATTATATTATCTATAAATCGAGAAACCGGTATTTTGGCGTATACGCCTTATAATAGAAGTACTAAAATTTATGGTGAAACTGTAGAGTTCTCGAACACCAGTCTCAATATTGAGCGCAAAGCCTACTCTAGAACGAATCTTGATGTGGAGCACAAGGCAGGTATGTATAAATATACTCCTGATCAAAACAGAACTGGAAACATTTATAACGGTAAATTTAGATACGATGGTTCTAACATTGCTTATACATATGGAAAAGGGTATGCAGGAATACCAAAATTTGTGAATGTAACAGCTCAATTTATGAGTGATGGAAAAGAAATAAAACCTGCTGTGACTCAAAAAGGAATCCAATCACAGTCCTACACTTTTTCAGAAAACTACCCAATCGAGGGATACTCTCAAACGACTGTTAGCGGAATCAAATCTGGGAAAGTTGGAAAATCAGACATTAAAGTGATTTATAATTATGTTGAAGACTACGATGCAGCCAAACATGATATTGTGATTGATCCAGCTAGTTCAGGAGACACGAAAATAGTTGGAACTGGATTTCCAGGTGATACAATTGTATTCACAGATTCTTCGGGAGAAAAAATCGGTGAAGGTGTCGTTGATTCAAATGGAGATTACGACATTACATTAGATAGACCTTTAATTGGTGACGAAATTATAATAGGTCAACCTATTACAAATGGCATCAAAGGTAATAAAGAAAATGTTGTTGTTTATAATCGTGAGAAGCATAAAGTAACGATTGAACAACCAGTAGAAAATGATACTATTGTAAAAGGTAAGGGAATCGCGGGTGATTTATTAATTCTAAAAGATGGCAATGGAATAAATATTGGCGAAACAACTGTCAATGATGATGGGTCTTACACTATTAATGTATCTCGTCCTCTAATTGGCAATGAGGAAATCAAAGTCATCCCTTATACGAATGATATCGAGGGTATGGAAACGAAATCTACCGTTCTCGATAAAGATGCCCATAAACCAACGGTGAATAAGCCAGGCTCGGGTGAAACCAATGTGACTGGAAAAGGAACACCGGGTGATGAAATCATCATTACTGATGGTAAAGGTAAAGAAATCGGAAAAGGCACTGTCAAGTCAGATGGAACGTTTGATGTGAAAACAGAACGCCCATTAGAACCTAATGAAGTGATTACAATCACAC